>NZ_JBJKTM010000007.1:0-82021 GCF_046580785.1 Latilactobacillus sp. VITA-14 | reverse complement strand
TCTCAGTGCGCAAGCACAAAATAGTGTGGTGGCGATAGCAAGAAGGATACACCTGTTCCCATGTCGAACACAGAAGTTAAGCTTCTTAGCGCCGATAGTAGTTGGTGGGAAACTACCTGCGAGGATAGGACGTTGCCGCGCTTTTTCATTCCGGTTTAGCTCAGTTGGTAGAGCGCATGACTGTTAATCATGATGTCGTCAGTTCGAGCCTGACAACCGGAGTCAATTATTTGGAGAGTTGTCCGAGCGGCCGAAGGAGCATGATTGGAAATCATGTAAATGGGTCTAACCTGTTTCGAGGGTTCGAATCCCTCACTCTCCGTTAAATAATAAATGACATGGCCCGTTGGTCAAGTGGTTAAGACACCGCCCTTTCACGGCGGTATCATGGGTTCAAATCCCGTACGGGTCATTTTTTTGGAGGTTTAGCTCAGTTGGGAGAGCGTCTGCCTTACAAGCAGAGGGTCACAGGTTCGAGCCCTGTAACCTCCATTCGGTCGCATGGTCTAGCTGGTTAGGACGCCTGCCTGTCACGCAGGAGATCACGGGTTCGAGTCCCGTTGTGACCGTCTTAAAAAAAGCGTAAGCAATAAATTGCTTACGCTTTTTTGTTGTTTAATCATTTTAATTAAAGACGCCAGTGATTAATAGCAAGTATCCAAACTCTTGTAAATAGCAGTTACGTTTGATTAGGCCGAGTTGTAACGCAATTAATAATAACTGGCCACCTGCAAAGAGAATTAAATGCCAACCGTGAATTAAATGCGTTAAAATCAGTGCAATAATAATGCACGCCCATACTACATAACTGAGGATAGTAATCATCCGATTGTGAGTCGTTAGTTCGAGAAGATAAATGATGATTAAGAATAGGCCTAATTTTACGAGTAAATCCTCGGGGATAAAGTGAATGCCACTGAAAATCTGAGTAATTAAAAAGAAAAATGGGGCTAGTAAGAATTGAAATGATAACCGTAACGTACGGTCTTTGAACTGGTCTGGGTAGATAAAAGGGATTAGAACAAAAATGCTAGTAATCCCTGATAGAAGCCCAATCAAAGGTAGATCACGCCAGCCGATGATTGCGGCTAGAATAATTGCGACTAAAAGGGCAGCAGTTGCAATTATTCGCTTTGGTTTATACCGGGGTGATAAGACGAGTAAAATGGCTAATAGCGCCCCTAGAATCGCAGTTAGATAAAATGAAAGCCCGAATTGCTTTGGAAAAGACCACATTGTCAGTCCGACGATTAAACCGAGATTTAAATAATTAAACAAAGTCAGTAATTGTGGCCGAGTTGAAGCCTTTAGATGTTGTTGGTTAAGGTAGAACAATAGCAACACTTCTTTCTTAGAATATGTGTCTCATCTTAACTTTTTTTGAAAAGAAGGTCAACGGCTTTTGAAATGGATTGTATTTTGTGCTAGGATAGTAGAGTTATAAGAAGTTCCCGATAGGATTCACACACCGTGAAGAGGCCTTGTAACCGACACATATATAGGGGGAAACATAGAAATGCAAGAAAGACATTTATTTACTTCGGAATCCGTTTCTGAAGGCCATCCAGATAAGATTGCGGATCAAATTAGTGATGCCATCTTAGATGCGATGTTAGCACAAGATCCACAAGCACGAGTTGCTTGTGAAACAACCGTTACAACTGGGTTAGTCCTAGTTGTCGGCGAAATTTCAACAACGGCATACGTTGATATCCAAAAAGTGGTCAGAGAGACTATTAAAGGGATTGGTTATCGTGATGGGCATTATGGCTTTGATGGCGATAACTGTGCTGTGATTGTTGCACTTGATGAACAATCACCTGATATTGCACAAGGGGTCGACGATTCAGTTGAATCTCGTGCAAAGGATGAAGATCCACTTGATAAGATTGGTGCGGGGGATCAAGGGTTAATGTTTGGGTTTGCTGTCGATCAGACACCAGAACTAATGCCGTTACCAATTGCCCTTTCACACCGTTTAATGCGCAAAGTCGTTGAGTTAAGAAAGAGCGGGCAACTCGCTTATCTAAGACCAGATGCTAAGGCGCAAGTCACTGTTGAATACGATGAAAACGAACAACCTGTTCGTGTCGATACCGTCGTTATCAGTACCCAACACGATGCAGATGTGACTTTAGAAACCATTCAAAAGGATATGCTTGAACAAGCGATTCAAACCGTTATTCCAGCCAAATACTTGGATGATCAAACCAAGTATTTCATTAATCCAACTGGTCGGTTTGTCATCGGTGGACCACAAGGCGATTCAGGTTTAACTGGTCGTAAGATCATTGTTGATACTTACGGCGGTTATGCACGTCATGGTGGCGGTGCTTTCTCAGGGAAAGATGCTACTAAGGTTGACCGTTCAGCAAGTTATGCAGCCCGTTACATTGCTAAAAACATTGTAGCGGCTGGGTTAGCGCGCAAGTGTGAAGTGCAATTGGCCTATGCAATTGGTGTAGCGCAACCCGTTTCTGTTTCAATAAATACTTTCGAAACAGGGACCGTGAGTGAAGAAAAGATTCAAACTGCAATTCGTGAAAACTTTGATTTACGACCAGCAGGGATTATTCAAATGTTAGATCTACAAAGACCTATATACAAGCAAACAGCTGCATATGGGCACTTTGGGCGTACAGATGTCGAATTTCCATGGGAACGTTTAGATAAAGTGGATGCCCTAAAGGCAAGTATTGCTAAACTAAATGCCTAATGTATTATTAGACGAGTAAAAGAGGCGGCCTTTCCTTAGCTTATTTGAGTTAAGAAAAGGCTCTTTTTATGCCCAAGAATAAGAGAGGGAGCTAAGAATGGAACAAAGTAAGGGAAGAAAAACGAATGTATTACTCGTGACGATTGCGATTTTCGTCGCAACTTTCATGACAGCCATTGAAGGGACGATTGTTTCAACGGCAATGCCAACCATCATTAGTAATTTACACGGTATGAAATTGATGAACTGGGTCTTTTCAATCTACCTATTAACGAATGCGATGATGACGCCAATCTATGGTAAGATGGCAGATCGGATTGGGCGTAAACCAATCTTCATCTTTGGTTTGGCCTTGTTTGTCATCGGATCATCCTTATGTGGATTGTCAAATCATATGGGGACGTTAATTATTTCCCGGGCAATTCAAGGCTTGGGAGCCGGGGCGATTATGCCGGTATCATTTACGATTATTGCTGATATTTATCCGATTGAAAAACGGGCGAAAGTCTTGGGTTTTAATGGGTCAGCATGGGGGATTGCCTCCATCATTGCGCCGCTTTTAGGGGGCTTCATTGTTGATAAGTTGACCTGGCATTGGATTTTCTTCATCAATGTACCGATTGGGATTATTACGATTGGTTTAATCTGGTACTTCCTTCAAGAAGAGAAGAAGACGAGTGCTGAGCCAGTCGACTATTGGGGCAGTTTATGGTTGATGGCGGCCCTTTTGAGTTTACTATATGGCTTCCAAGTCATGGGTGAAGCCAAACCGTCAGTGCTCGTTTTAGGGTCAATGCTCGTGATTGCAGTGGCTGCTTTTTACCTCTTTATCCGCGTTGAAAAACATGCACAAGATCCGATTATCTCATTATCATTATTTAAAAATCGAACATTTGTTGTCCAAAATGCAGTGGCTGCTTTAGTGAGTGGTTTCTTAATTGGTTTTGAAGTCTATATGCCAATGTGGATGCAAGGGATCCTCGGATTGAAAGCCTCGATGGGGGGCTTTGTTGTGACACCTAGTTCTGTGATGTGGATTTTTGCCTCATTATGGGCAGGCCAATTACTTGTTAAGCACGCACCACGGACAATTCTAACCGGTAGTTTGTGTATTTTACTTGTTGGGAGCTTCATCTTAGCATTGGTCCCACAAACCACACCGTTTTGGTTCTTCTTATTAGTTGCTGCTGGTTTAGGGATTGGCTTTGGCTTAATCATTACCACGACGACTGTTACGGCACAAAGCGTTGCTGGTGCTGACAAAGTTGGTGTTGCAACGTCGTTTAATACGTTAAGTCGAACTTTAGGTCAAACCTTGATGGTTTCAGTTTATGGGATTATTTTGAATCGGCAATTGGCAAAAGGGATTGCTGGTGATGGTCGATTAGATCAAAACATGTTAAATGAATTGATTAATCCAGAAACTGCTTTGAACTTACCTAAACAATTATTACCAACATTACGCCATATTCTATACAATGGTTTACACTTCATTTATTTTGCGTCAATTGTGTTAATTGCCATTGCAATTATTATTAATTTAATGGATCGTAAAAGAAGTAAATAAAAAAGATTGACCAATACGGTCAATCTTTTTTATTTTAATGGAATAAGACACAGACGCCTTCAGGTGTTTCTAAGTCTTTTTGACAGGCGGCTAATAAACCAGTTTGGGCATCGCGCCGATAAAGCGTACCATTATCACTATTTTGGTTAACGGCTAATAGAAAATCGTCGTTAGCGGAAAGATTGAAGTCACGGGGGAATTCACCATCCGTTGACATTTGTTGGATTGCTCGTAGTTGGCGACTGTCATCACTGATGGCATACACAACGATTGAATTATACCCACGGTTGGAAGCATAAAGGAAACGACCGTCTTTGGAAACACGGATTGCAGCACCGCCGTTTGCTTCGTGCCAATCTGCAGGTAACATTGAGTAGGTAGCAACCGCGCTAAAAGTCCCATCGGCTGCATGATAATCTAAGACTGTCACTTCACTGGACAATTCACCCAATAGGTAAGCTGTCTTGTGATTGGGATGGAAGACTAAATGCCGTGTGCCAAAACCAGGTTCACTCTTGTAAATTGCTACTTTGGTTAATTGACCAGCATTGTCGACGACATAAGTTACTAATTCATCGGTGCCCAAATCACAGACCACTAAGCGGTGGTCAGGTGTTAGGTCGGTATAATGTACGTGGGCGCTAGCTTGTTCAGGACGCGGACCGTGGCCTTCATGAACTGTCGTGCTCGCTAAGGTTAAACTGCCATCGGCTTGGATTTGATAAACGAGTATTTCGCCTTTATGGTAATTGGCTGCATAAACGAGTTGGCGGTCTTCATCGACTGCCACGTATGCTGGTGGTGCGCCGGCTGCTAAGACCGCGTTCAAAAAGACAGGGGTGCCACTAGCTAAGTCATAGGCAGCAATCCCACCTTGGTCCCCATCTTTAATGACGGTGTAGAGGATGTTACGGTTTGAAATCGTTAAATAGGATGCGTTATCGAGATTAATGAATGGTTGGATGTCACTCACGGTTGCAGTTGTTGCATCGAAAATTCCGCGGTAGATCCCTTTACCAATCCGGCGGGTATAACCACCAATTAAAACTTCTTCTGTCATAATCAGACTCCCTTCGTCAAATACTCTTTGAGTATAGCATATTCCTGCGAAAACGGTTTAATCTGTTACTAAAAGGATTCACTAGTCGCTAAAACTAAGTCGCGAATATGCTACAATGATACTATCTTAACTAAGAGGAGATTTCATTATGAACACGCAAGCAGAAGTCATTTCAATTGGCAACGACGCCATTGATGATCAAGAACCGATGGTCATTTTATTCGATGAACATGCGACAACTGCCATTCAAAACGTGGCATTGATTCAACATTTTATGGACGAAGCGGCCAAAAAACAGCTAACACTGACGACAGATTCTGCGGTTATTATTAATCAACAACCTTATACGATTACGTATGTGGGCGCGTTGGTAAATCCTAACCTCAACAGTATTGGTCATGTCGCTTTAGTTTTTGGACCTGCGCCACAAGAAGATCAACTGCAAAGTGGGCTTTATTTAACACCAGCCGCCGCGGGTGTTCCGGCTGTTCCTGAATTCAAAGTAGGAACGCAGATAACGTATCAAGAAACTATGTAGGAATTAGGTGAATTGGTGTGACAGAGAATAAACAGCCACAAACAGAACGTTCATGGTTCTTTAAATGGTTTTTAAATAAGAAGCTACCGATTGTTTTGTTAAACATGTTATTAACGTTGCTGATTATACTTTTATTAACAAAACTTGCTTGGCTGTTAAAACCAATTCAGTCGTTGATGTTGGTTATTGGGTTACCGATTATTATTGCGGCCGTCTTGTATTACTTGACCAACCCGTTAATTGATTGGTTTGAACGGCGTTGGCATTTAAATCGGGTATTGTCGATTACGATTATTTTTATTTTAATTGTTGGCTTACTGGTCTGGGGAATTGCGACGATTATTCCAATCATTCAATCCCAGACAACGAGTTTAATTGATCAGTGGCCGTCTTATTGGGCGAATATTCAAACTCAGACGATGAAATGGTTTAACGACCCAGCCTTCAAATCGATTCAAAAACAATTAAACGATATCAATACGGATGTGTTTAGTAATTTATCAAGTAAAGTAAATAAAATGCTGACTTCGACCGTTAGTCATATTGGAACAGCGGTCGGAGTGGTGACGAACGTAGTCATCGCGATTGTAACGATGCCGTTCATTTTATTCTTCATGTTAAAAGATGGTCACCGAATGAAAGGCTATTTGTTAAAATTCTTCCCGGTTAAAGTACGCGCCACAACTGGGAAAGTGTTGGAAGAAATTAACACACAGGTCAGTCAGTACATCCGCGGCCAATTGACAGTAGCGTTTTGGGTTGCAGTCATGTTTACTGTAGGCTACTGGATTGTTGGGATGAAGTACGGGTTGACGTTGGGAATTTTAGCGGGGATTTTAAACTTAATTCCGTATTTAGGCTCTTTCCTAGCGATGGTCCCGTCAGTGATTATTGCAGCGTTTATCTCGCCGTTATTATTGATTAAAGTACTCATCGTGTTTGCTGTTGAACAGACCTTGGAAGGTCGTTTAGTTTCCCCATTGGTCTTGGGGAGCAAGATGGCAATGTATCCGGTCACGACAATCATTGTGTTGCTGGCTTCAGGAAAGTTATTCGGCCTTGCCGGTGTGATTCTCGGTATTCCAGTATATGCGATTATCAAGATATTAATTAGTCACCTTTTTGAATGGTTCAAGTCAGTTTCAGGCTTATACGAGCAATAAAAAACGCACGATCCGTAATAAATGCGGATCGTGCGTTTTTTGGTTTTTAGAGCGTTAATTTCATGTAGTGGTGGGGGATGCCCGCTTCCATTTCGCCTTCGCTTGTGACAATAAAGCCTAATTTTTCGTAGAAACCAATGGCGTGGTCCTGTGCGAATAAAATAATATAAGGCGTTGTGGTGCGTTTAGCGTCTTCAATGATGGCTTCGATTAATTGATAGCCGAGTCCTTGGCCACGGAAAGCTTTGATGGTAGCAACGCGCTGAATTCTAAATCCACCGTCTTTTAAGACGTGCACGCGTGCGGTTACTGCTGGGTCTTGATTGAGGTAACCTACATAGTGAATCGTGTGATCTTCGTGCGCATCGATTTCCTGTGTTTCCGGCATATTTTGTTCTCGGACAAACACCGTTCTTCTAATGTATGTTGCATCACGAAAGATAACACTGTTATCTCCAAGTGTATGTTTAATATCCATTTGTTTCACACCCTTTTCTGATCAATGTAGACGCTAAGGTTAAAAGCGACACGGGTAATTATACAGTTGTTTCAAGTCGGATTCAACCATTTCAGAGAAGTTTTTAGGTACCTAACTAAAAAGAGCCAAACTACCGATTTAAAAGGTAGTCTGGCTCTTTTAACTGCTTTTTAAAGCATGTCACCATTAAAAATTGAATGGCGAACAAGAACGTAATCGACTTTCTTCAATGATGATAAGCGTTTACCACCAGCATAAGAAATCGATGATTGTAAGTCTTGGCGCATTTCGGTGAGCGTGTCACTAATCGCACCTTTATAAGGCACTAAAATGCGTTTACCCTCGACGTTTTGGTGTGTGCCTTTTTGGAATTCTGAAGCTGACCCGAAATATTCTTTGAATTGTTGACCATCTTCTTCGACTAATTTGCCAGGTGATTCAGCGTGCCCTGCAAAGAGGGACCCAATCATCACCATGCTAGCGCCAAAACGGATTGATTTAGCGATGTCACCGTTGGTTCGAATTCCCCCATCGGCAATCATCGGTTTGGTAGCAGCTTTCGCGCACCATCTGAGGGCCGCCAGTTGCCAACCACCAGTCCCAAAGCCGGTCTTGATTTTGGTGATGCAAACTTTACCAGGGCCAATCCCGACTTTGGTTGCGTCCGCACCTGCGCGTTCCAAATCGCGAACGGCTTCAGGGGTGCCAACATTGCCGGCAATGACGAAACTCTTAGGCAGTACTTTTTTGATATGTTGAATCATATCGATCACGACTTGTGAGTGGCCGTGGGCGATATCGATTGTAATGTATTCTGGTAGTAAGTTATCGGTTGCTAATTGATTAATAAAGTCGAATTCATCGTCTTTGACCCCGACACTGATTGAGGCAAATAAGTCGCGCTCGTGCATCATTTTGATGAATGCGGGACGCTTTTCAGGTTGAAAGCGATGCATGACGTAGAAGTAATGGTTTTCGGCAAGCCAGATGGCAAGCGGTTCATCAATAATCGTCTGCATGTTAGCAGGGACGACTGGGATTTTAAACGTTTCTGAGCCAAAGCGGACGCTAGTATCAATCTCGCTCCGACTTTTCACAATACATTTATTGGGAATCAGTTGAACATCTTCGTAATCAAATACGTCCATTGGGAATTCTCCTTAAACACGAACATTTATTTTAGATAACACGGAATTTATCCGTGCATAACGTATAATAACGAACTTTTTTATGAAAGTCAAATAAAAAACACATTCGAACCCAAAGAATGGGAGAATGTGTTTGATGATAGTGGGCCTTTTGTAAGTTAAACGGGTTCTAATCCGCAGGAGCTGGCACACGCTCTATTTAATGTACCGCTTGCGCCAGAAGCGATAGACTAGCACACCAGAAATGATCAGGGAAATGAATAAAGTAATCAACCAACTTGTTTTAGAGTGAGACAGTGGAAGGTCCACGTTCATCCCGTAAAAACTAAATACTAATCCAGGGATGGTGAGAATAATTGAATAAGATGCCAAGAACTTCATAACACTATTCATGTTATTATTAATAATTGACGAGTAAGTATCGGCTGTTTCGTTAATAATTGTGTTGGAAATTTCTGCCATTTCGATGGCTTGATGATTTTCAATCTGAATATCATCAAGCAATTCAATTTCATCTTCATTAAGATCTAACATATTGGTCCGCATTAAACTAGCGAGTACCATTTTATCGGTCTTTAAGGACATCATGAAATAAACTAAGCCGCGTTGAATGGTCATCAGATCGAAGAGTTCTTCATTCCGTAGGGAACTCTGCAAGCGATTTTCGATTTGTTCACGAGAGCGGTTGATGTCCCGCAAATATTGGAGATAGATGGATGAAATGCGGAAGAGAATCTGGAGGACACTTCTACGGTGATTTTGTGGATTGAAACCTTTAATCTGGCCATCAACAAAGCTCTGTAAAAAGGTGACTGGCGTTTTGTTGATGGTTAAGACGGTCGAATCTGTTACAATAATTCCTAAGGGACTTGTTTTATAGAGGTATTTATCTGGTTTTTGCGGGTCTTTTTCAAGAATTGGTATGTTGAAAATAATCAGGGTCGCATTATAATCAGGATCGTGCTCAGCACGCGCACTTTCATCAGCATCTAAACTATAGTAGATAAAATCAGATGGGATGTGGAGCTTCTTAGTGAGAAGCTCAATTTCTTCAGTCGAGGGATCAGTTACGTTAATCCAACTGTTGGACTGGATTTTAGCATGTTTGGTGAGCTTTTTCTTAGCACTGTCGAAGCGATAGGTTTCGAGCATGGTGTCACTTCCTTCATCAATAACTTACTGTTAAGTCTACTGGATATTTTAAGAATGTAAAGTGCGGTATAAAAGAAGTGCGTTCAAACCGGGTATCCTTTCAGGATTAGCCTAATTAGACGAATAAGCGGCGTAGCCGATTGTTTGGCTAATGTAGCTAACCGGAACGGGATGCTTTTGAAAGCACGTTAGATCAAGGAGAATCAGAAATTTGAAAAAAATTGAGTTAGCCAAGCAGTTTTTAACGACGAACTTGGCCGTATTACAATGTCCAATCTGTCAGGACGTATTTGCAAGTGTAGCCGAGCACCAATTACTTTGTGTCAATGGGCATAGTTTTGACCTCGCTAAAAATGGCACGTTATATTTTTTAGCAAAGCAAATGAAGTCTGAATATACCAAGGAAATGTTGCAACATCGCCGGGCTTTTTTACAAGCAGGTTTCTTTCAACCGTTCTTAAAAGAAATTGCATCACGGATTACCCCCGATAGTTTAGTCCTTGATGTCGGTTGTGGTGAAGGAACGCCAGTGCAACAGCTCAATACGCAAGTTCCCGCGCGTTATATCGGGTTTGATATTTCTAAACCTGCGATTCAATTGGCAAGTGATTACAATGCCGATGCGTGGTTTTGTGCAGCAGACTTAGCGCGGATGCCATTTGCTGATCACCAGTTAGATACGGTGCTCAATATCTTTTCGCCTTCGCAATATCAAGAATTTAAACGTGTCTTGAAACCGGGCGGTCAACTAATTAAGGTGATTCCCAATGCGGGTTACTTACATGAGTTACGGGAGTTACTGTATCATGGTCAAGCTAAGGAAAGCTATGATCATGGTCCAGTCTTAGAATTGTTTGCGCAACATTTTCCAGATTATCAAGAAATGCAAGTTCAAAAAACAATGACGTTAACACCCGAGACATTGCGCGATTTGGTCGAAATGACGCCATTGACGTGGACGGCTTCTAAGGCACAATTAGCGGCAATCACGCTAGAAGCGCTACCTGAAATCTCATTAGATGTCACGATTTTAGTGGGAAAATGATGAGAATTTAAAGAAAGTTTAAAAATCTGATTGCAACTCTAAAATAAGGGCGCTATAATGTTTTTAAGGAATTTTTTCCCTAACTTTTATCAGAATTTATTTTGATAAAAGCTAGTGATGAAATGACACTAACGTAGTTTCTCGCCGTGAATAACCGAGGGACTACGTTTTTTTATTTGCAAAGCAAGGTAGAGCTTTTGTGAATTCTATTGTATAATTAATCTACTGAATCTTTTTTAAGGAAGTTTAGACCGTGACTAATCATATTGTATTATACGAACCACTGATTCCTGCCAATACCGGTAATATTGCGCGGACATGTGCAGGAACAGATACTGTTTTAGATTTAATCGAACCATTAGGCTTTGAAACCGATGATAAACATTTAAAACGGGCTGGTCTTGATTACTGGGACCAAGTTAAGATTAATTATCACAAGAACTTGGATGCCTTTTTAGCAACTGTGCCCGATCGTCAATATTTATACTTGATTACGAAGTTTGCTAAGCAAGCTTATTCTGATCAAGATGTGTCGGATACAAGTGTTGATCATTATTTTATGTTTGGTAAGGAAACGACCGGATTACCTGAAACTTTCATGCGTGAAAATGAAGATCAGTGTTTACGAATCCCAATGTCCGACCATATTCGAGCATTAAACCTCTCGAACTGTGCGGCATTAGTGATCTTTGAGGCATTGCGCCAACAAGATTTTCCAGGACTCGAAAAGAGTCATTTGTACGACAATGATAAATTAAAATAGGGAGTGTTTTTGATGCAAACGAAGAAAGATCCAATTACTGTTGATGCTTTTCATTATGACCGTGTTTCACCTGATGTAGAACCACAACAAAATATCCAAGTCAGCTTAGTCACCATCAGCGAAGAAGATCCATATTTACAAGAAGCTGATTTGAGCGCGGGGAATATTTACCAAATTGTGACGCCTTTCCAAGTTGCACCAGAAAAGAGTGGCTTTGCAGTGTCAGGTCAAATTTCACAAGTGGTTCAACTCTTAGATTTCTTTGGTGAACCAAGTGAAATTGATCAAAAAGACATGATGAAGCTTTCACGACCATTGATTGAATACATCGAAACATTGACGTATCAAGTGACGGCGGTTGCTTTAAATCGGGGCGTTCAACTCCAATTTACAGCGCAAGCCGACGAAGACTAATCAGCGAAAGGTTGCGGCAATTTTGCCGTGGCCTTTTTTAGTACCGTGATTAAAAACGGTACGGGACTGATATTTATGGGTTTAGTAGTACAGATGTTCGTGTATAATGGATAGTAGGATTTAAGGTTGAAGGAGATTTTCATGGCCACTAAAAGCAAAAAAAGAAAACCAGCAGCACGCAAAAAGAAAAAACAACAAACTGATTTCACAGTTAACATCATTGGGTTTATTTTTATTTTAATTAGTTTATTTGCGGGTTTAAAGCTGGGCTTTATCGGCGCGCTTTGCGCTAACGTATTCCGTCTGTTTGTTGGCGATACGTTCATTATTAGTGCTATTTTATTCGCCCTTTTGGGGGTCTATTTGTTGATTTATGGCAAGCAGCCACCCTTATGGCACCAAAAGACGCTTGGATTTGCAATCGCGTATCTCGGGATTTTAATTTGGTTGTCAGCATTCGTCTTGCACCATCAAGCGGTCAATAACCATTTCTTGGCCGCCACATGGCAGCTTTTATTGGAAGACTTCCAGAAGATGGCCGTTACGACGGAAGTTGGCGGGGGCTTAATTGGCGCCGCGTTGTATGGTGTTTTCCACTTCTTGTTCGCGCAGATGGGGACTTATCTGATTGCCGTCTTAATTGTGATTATCGGCGTTTTTGTTTTCTTAGATATTCCATTCAGCGTCGTTGTTCAGAGTACACAACGGTTTGTGCATGGGCTCTTTAAAGTTGGCGGCTACACGAAATCAGGGTTCCAAAAGGTCTCTGAAAAAGGTAAAGCGCAAGTCAGTGCTTTAAAAGAACAGACGCAAAAAGCTGTTCAAAATGCAACTGAACAAGCAGAAGAGACGTCAGAGACTAAAGAGCAAGTGGTCACAACGGACGGTCCAGAAAATGCACCGAAGCAAAAATTGGAACCTTTTAAAATAAATGGTCCCAAGGATCTACCAAAACCAATTGCGACGCAAGCAGAACCAACTGCACCCGAACCGGTGGCTGACGAAGATGAGCATGTTCCAGATGTGGCAGAACTTGCACCACTGAACGAGACGGATGATGATTACGAATTGCCAACACCAGCATTATTAACGCAAATTCCGGCGTCTGATCAGAGTGCGGAATATAAAGCTATCGAGAAAAATCAACAGGTCTTGAAACAAACATTTGATTCGTTTGGTGTTGATGTGACGGTTAAGAGTGCTAGTCTGGGACCAGCCGTAACGAAGTACGAGATTCAACCGGCAGTTGGGGTGAAGGTCTCTAAAATTGTTAACTTAGCGGATGATTTGGCGCTTGCATTAGCGGCGAAGGATATTCGGATTGAAGCACCAATTCCAGGTAAACCGTATGTCGGGATTGAAGTGCCGAACACGACCGTTTCGACCGTTTCCTTTAGAGAAATGATTGAACAAGAACCCCCACATCCAGGCAAACCACTCGCTGTGCCGTTAGGTAAAGATATTTCGGGTAAGGTCATTATGTCGGATTTAGCCAAGATGCCGCATTTATTAATCGCCGGTTCAACCGGGAGTGGGAAGTCCGTTGCAATTAACGGGATTATCACAAGTATTTTAATGAGTGCCAAACCACACGAAGTTAAATTGATGTTAATCGATCCGAAGATGGTCGAATTAAACGTCTATAATGGGGTGCCCCATCTATTGATTCCTGTCGTGACGAATGCCAAAAAGGCGGCGAACGCCTTGAACAAGGTTGTAAAAGAAATGGAACGACGTTATCAATTATTTGCCGATACAGGTCAGCGGAACATGATTGAATATAATCAGTATATTCAAGGCCACAACGAAGACGGCGAAATTAAAGGCGCACCACTGCCTTATATCGTTGTCATCGTGGACGAATTATCTGATTTGATGATGGTTGCCAGCAACGAAGTCGAAAGTGCGATTATTCGTTTGGCACAAATGGCTCGAGCGGCGGGGATTCACATGATTGTTGCTACCCAACGCCCATCTGTCGATGTTATTACTGGATTGATTAAGGCCAATATTCCATCGCGGATTGCGTTTGCTGTATCCAGTGGGATTGATTCACGGACCATCTTAGATGGCAGTGGCGCGGAAAAACTGCTTGGCCGTGGTGATATGCTTTACATGCCAATTGGGATGAGCAAACCATTACGGGTGCAAGGCGCCTTCATTTCGAGTCAGGATGTCGAAAGTATCGTGTCGTTTATTAAAGCACAACAAACGGCTGAATACGACGAAGAAATGATTCCAACCACTGAGCAGGAAAAGCAATCAACTGAAGAACCAGAAGATGAATATTACCAAGAGGCAGTCGAATTGGTCGTTAAACAACAAACCGCTAGCGTATCAATGCTCCAACGCCGTTTTAGAGTCGGCTATAACCGGGCTGCACGCTTGGTTGATGAGATGGAAAGCCGTGGTGTGATTGGGCCATCAGAAGGTAGTAAGCCACGCAAGGTGTTATTACAAAACGTACCAGAAGAACCAACAGAACAATAGCGTGTGACATAAGTCGAATATCGCCTAAAATGGCGAATAAGCGCGTCAGCGATTGATTGACATTCAGGATTAACTGAAAGGCGCTGGCTGATGGAACTCGGTTAAACTATTAAATGAAAAAGGCCGCGATAAAAAATACTTTTGTCGCGGTCTTTTTTGAGTTCACCTTCTTTTTTTGGTATGATAGAATCCGTGCTATGAAAAAGGATAAGTTGAAAAGAGCCATTTTAACTGTTGAAACAGTGAGGAGTAATATAACGTGAATCAGAAAATAACGGATGGCGTCTACCTGAATATTTTACAAACTAACCAATTTAAAACAATTAGATTAACCGTTCAATTAATTGCCCCCGTCACAGCTGATGGGATGACCCGGCGTTCATTATTAGCGAGCGTTCTAGGTGCTAGTAGCCAAGCCTATCGTGACCAAGTCGCAATTGCGAATGAATTACAAGCCATGTATGGTGCCGGCTTTAATATGAATGCCTATCGACAAGGAAACTTGGCGATTTTTAGCATCTCAATGCGAATTGTGAGCCCCCAATATCTACGGGATACAATCGACTTGCAAGAGCAAGCGATTGCGTTTATCGGGCAATTATTATTGCATCCAGATGTGGTTGATGGCCAGTTCAATCCGGTCATTTTTAATCGTGAAAAAGAGAACTTAGTGCGGTATATCGAAAGTGTTGCGGATGATAAGCAATCATATGCGGCGGTTGAATTACGCAAACTCTATTTTAAAGATGCAACGCAACAAATTCCCAATTATGGGGATGCAGCTGATTTAGCAACCATCACACCGGATGAACTATATGCGTATTATCAATCGATGATTGCAAACGATCGGGTCCAAATGACGTTTGTCGGTAATATCGACGAAGCCAAAACGGTCGCGGATTTGGCACAATTGCCATTTGCACCGCGTAATGTTGAACTGCCAACGATTTTTTATCAACAATCGTTATATCCACAAGTGCAAACTAAAACAGAAGTACAAACGGTGCAACAAGGCAAGTTAAACATGGCCTATCAAATGCCAGCTTACTTCTATCAAGCTGATTATTATGCCACAATGGTGATGAACGCCTTATTCGGTGGTACACCGCTGTCGTTACTTTTTACCAATGTGCGTGAAAAAGCGAGTTTAGCCTACTATGCCTCAAGTGCAATCGATGCTTTTCGGGGTGTCATTACGGTACAGACTGGGATTGAAAGTCGCCAAAAAGATCGCGTCTTAGAGATTATCGAAGCCCAACGTCAACGGATTATCGCGGGTGACTTTGAACAGGCGGTCTTTGAACAAACGAAGTTGGCCTTGATTAATCAATTTAAATCGAGTCTCGATAGTGCGGCCTATTTGGGGCAACAACAATTCAATCGTTTGTTTGTACCTGAAACTGAAATTGATGCAGAGCGATTTACACAAGCCATCTTGGCGGTTTCTAAACAAGCGGTTCAAGAACAAGCCGCAAAGATGCAATTGCAAGCCATTTACTTCCTGAAAGGGGTCGATACAGATGAAGCTTAGACAAAATCCCCGCTTAGGTGAAACCCTCTATGAAACTGAATTAGAGAATGGCTTGACCGTTAAAATATACCCTAAGAGCGGTTA
Source organism: Latilactobacillus sp. VITA-14 (assembly GCF_046580785.1). NCBI lineage: Bacteria > Bacillati > Bacillota > Bacilli > Lactobacillales > Lactobacillaceae > Latilactobacillus > Latilactobacillus sp. VITA-14. The sequence goes on along the minus strand of NZ_JBJKTM010000007.1, from coordinate 65,872 downwards.
TCATAAGACATATGCAATCTTAACGACGAATTATGGTTCAATCGATAAGACGTTTATCCCAGCTGGGGAAACGGATTATGTGACAGTGCCAGACGGGATTGCGCATTTTCTGGAACATAAATTATTTGAGAAAAAAGATTACGATGCGTTTGAAAAGTTTGGTCGCTATGGGGCAAGCTCAAATGCGTTTACGAGTTTTACGCGAACGAGTTATTTATTTTCAACAACCAGTCACTTGCGAGAAAATTTGGATATTCTACTTGATTTTGTGCAGGAACCTTATTTTTCAACTGAGACGGTCGAAAAAGAAAAGGGCATCATTGGCCAAGAAATCCAGATGTATAATGATGAACCGGATTGGCGCTTATTCTATACAGTGATTGGCAATCTTTACCCAAGCCATCCGGTGCGGACAGATATTGCCGGCACGGTCGAGAGTATTGCGCAAATCACACCGGAGGCACTCTATCAGGCACATGCAACGTTCTACCAACCTAGCAATATGAACCTCTTTATCGTTGGTCAGATCGATGATCCGGATGAAGTGGTTGACTGGTTGAACGCCAATCAAGCGGCAAAAACATTTGCCCAACCAACAGAAATTGTACGTTCATTGCCTGAAGAAGCTGAAGATGGTCATGATATCATTCCGTATCGGTCACTTGAAATGCCAATTTCGCGCAGCAAGAGCATGGTCGGGATTAAAGGTTTAACGGATTACGGAACAGGTGAGTTAGCACTTGAAACAAAGTTGAAGATGAACTTGTTACTTGAATTGCTATTTGGTGATTCATCAACGCAAGTGCAAAAGTTGTACGATGATGGCACACTTGATGATAGTTTTGGTTACGAATTTGCCATTCAACGGTCATTTAATTTCGTGACCCTTGGTGGCGATGCGGACAATGCCCAAGAATTATCGGATGCGATTATTAATATCTTAGAACATGCCACGGAAAGTCCTGACTTTTCAGAGGATAACTTGGCGTTGGTTAAAAGAGCCGCAATTGGTGAATACTTGCAAGCGTTCAATTTGCTAGAAGCCATTGCGAACCAATATAGTGATGAATTCTTTACCGAAATCAGTCCATTTGATGTCTTAGGTTTGATCGAACAAGTGACTTTAGCGGACTTGCAACAGATGGCAACCGATTATTTCAAAATTGAAACGATGACAGTCTGCCACATCCTACCGGAGGAAGCAAACCATGCCTAAATCAGCCTTAATTATCGGTGCATCCGGTGATATTGGGATGACGGTCGCGACTGAAATGGCGGCGGACGGTTGGTCACTTTATTTACACTATCATCAAAACCAGACGCGGGTTACGACGCTGCAAAAGCAATTGTTGCAAGACTACCCAAAACAGGATTTTTTTGCGATTCAAGCTGATTTAACCCAAGAGGACGCTGTTGCAAAATTGACAGGCCAGCTTTTTCAAGTCGATGCGGTCATTTATACAGCAGGTGCGACGACGTATGGCTTATTGCCAGAAGTCAGTGCAACAGCACTCGATCACTTATGGCAGGTGCACGTTAAAGCACCAATACTATTGATGCAGCAGCTGCAAGCGAAACTAGCGCAGAGTCCATTAGGACGCGTCGTTTTAATTGGTTCAATCTATGGTGGCCGGGGCAGTGCAATGGAAGTGCCATATAGTACAGTTAAAGGCGCACAATCCGCCTTTGTGAACGCCTATGCACAGGAAGTGGCATCGCTTGGAATCACAATTAATGTGGTTGCACCAGGCGCAGTGGATACGAAAATGAACAACCAGTTCACAACAGCAGAACGGGCTGCTGTTGCAGCGGAGATCCCGGCCGGTGCTTTTGCAACCCCAGCACAGATTGCCTATTGGGTATTGAGTTTAATGGCACCTGCAGCCGATTATATGACGGGACAGACATTGTACGTTAATGGTGGTTGGTTAAAATAAAGAAATCTTAATAATGCACATACGTACCAATATGCTATAATTATGGATAATGATACTGGGATAATAGTGGGTGGAATTGATTATGAATGAAATTGGTCAAAAATTACGTGAAGCACGAATTGAAAAGGGCTACACACTCGATGATTTACAACAAATCACAAAAATCCAAAAACGATATTTAATCGCCATTGAAGAGGGCAATTTTGATGCCTTGCCTGGCAGTTTTTACGTGCGGGCATTTATCAAGCAATACGCCCAAACAGTGGGCTTAGATAATGATGCATTGTTGGCAGAATACCAAGATGCTGTACCAGATACGAAACCAGAAGAATATGTTGAAAAATCCGTTGAAAATCAAACCCGATTGACGCGCGAAACAACAGATTCTAAATGGTCGAAATGGCGCAATCTCGTCCCACAAATTACGATTGTGGCAATTGTGGTCATCATTATTGGGGTGGTCTACGGGATTGCGCTCAGCAACCGTGGTAAAGACCGCGAAACGTTAAACGAAACAAGCTCATCGGTTACGGTTTCTGGGGATAAACCAGATCCTAAGAAGGATAGCAGTAGTGAAGACAAGTCTGCTGAAAGCAGTAAGAAAGCCGCTTCTGAAAGTAAGGCACAAGAAGCTAGCAAGAAAGCTGCTGAAGATAAGGCTAAGAAACAAGAATTAACGGCGAAGATGACCAGCATTAATGGGTCACAACAAGCTTTTGAAATTAAGAACTTGCCAGCTAAAGCCAACCAAATTACGTTCTCAGCTGATAAATCAGCTGCTTGGGTCAGCTTAACGGCCAACGGACAACAAATTTGGCAAGGTTCTGTCGCAGTTGGTGCCGAACAAACTGCTGAATTACCTGAAGGCGTTACGCAATTTAGTATTCAAACTGGGAATGCACCTGCAACGAAGATGAAGATTAATGGCACCGATATTAACCTTAGTCCAAATAACGAAGCAACGTTTGTGCGGACGATTAATTTCACAGCAACATTGGCTAAATAAAGGACATTAAGGAGTCTTCAACATGAATTTACCAAATAAATTAACGATGTTTCGGATTATTTTGATTCCGATTTTTACTTTGATTTTAGTATTGGATGTGCCTGCGGCAGCCATTATGGTCGCTGGGACAAGTATTCCAGTCAGTGCGATTATTGCAACAGTGATTTTCATTGTAGCCTCTTTGACGGACTTACTAGACGGCAAGATTGCCCGATCACAACATTTGGTGACCAACTTCGGTAAGTTTGCTGATCCATTGGCTGATAAATTATTAGTGATGACAGCATTTATCTTCTTAGTGGCGCTAGATCAAGCGCCAGCATGGGTGGTTGCGATTATTATTTGGCGTGAATTAGCCGTTACTGGCCTACGTTTATTATTAAGCGAAGGTGGCGAAGTGATGGCCGCAGCTATGCCAGGTAAGATTAAGACGACGACGCAGATGTTAGCGATTATTCTATTGCTACTCAACAACGTCTTCTTTAACAACATCGGCATTCCAATGGCACAGATCATGTTATACGTTTGCTTGTTCTTTACGGTTTATTCGGGTACCGATTATTTCATCAAGAACAGAGGCGTCTTTAAAGACTCATTTTCTAAATAAACTTAAACTGGCGGGGAATCCCACGCCAGTTTTTTTAACCCAAAAAGCACGAAAAAAACGCGGTGATTCGGGTATAGTAGAGTAGCTTAAAAAATATATAGAACGTTTGTTCGATTTTTACTTGCTTTTATTTCGTGAAATCGGTAAACTAAGAGAGTACTGAAAAGGACTCTTTTGAGGAGGGCACTTAATTGGCTAAAGATGAAAGACAAGCAGCCTTAGATGCTGCATTAAAGAAAATTGAAAAGAATTTTGGTAAGGGCTCAATCATGCGAATGGGTGAAAAGGTTGATACACAAGTCTCAACTGTTTCATCTGGTTCCCTTGCATTGGATGAAGCGCTCGGTGTAGGTGGGTATCCACGTGGCCGAATTGTTGAAATTTATGGTCCTGAAAGTTCAGGTAAAACAACCGTTGCCTTACATGCTGTTGCCGAAGTGCAAAAGCAAGGTGGGACTGCTGCTTATATCGATGCTGAAAATGCAATGGATCCTAAGTATGCAACTGCCCTCGGGGTTAATATTGACGATTTACTCTTGTCACAACCAGATACTGGGGAACAAGGCTTAGAAATCGCCGATGCCTTAGTTTCAAGTGGGGCTGTTGATATTTTAGTTGTCGATTCAGTCGCAGCCTTAGTGCCTCGTGCTGAAATCGAAGGCGAAATGGGTGACGCGCATGTTGGGTTACAAGCCCGCTTGATGTCACAAGCCTTACGGAAATTATCAGGAACAATCAATAAAACAAAGACGATTGCGTTATTCATTAACCAAATCCGTGAAAAAGTCGGCGTGATGTTCGGGAACCCCGAAGTCACACCTGGTGGTCGCGCATTGAAATTCTATTCAACCGTTCGGCTTGAAGTCCGGCGTGCTGAAACCATCAAGAATGGGACCGATATGATCGGGAACCGTGCGCGGATTAAAGTGGTTAAGAATAAGGTGGCACCACCATTTAAAGTGGCTGAAGTCGACATTATGTATGGTCAAGGGATCTCACAAACGGGTGAACTGGTCGACATGGCGGTCGAAAAGGACATTATTAATAAGAGTGGGTCATGGTATTCCTATGGGGATGAACGCATTGGTCAAGGACGTGAGAACGCGAAGAATTACTTGGCTGATCATCCAGAAGTTCAAGATGAAGTCCGGCTTAAAGTTCGGGAAGCATATGGTATTTCGGATGTCCCAGTAGATGAAAGCGATGAAACACAACTCGACGTCTTTACGGATGACGATTCAAACGAATAAGAATCATTAAGCTGAGGCAAAAGTTATTTTGCTTCAGCTTTTTTGATTGCTTAACCGAATTATTCTGATGGTCGATTTGATTGACTGAACTCGAAAACGGTTGCAATGCCGATAGTTTAAGTTGACAGGCGGTTTATGAAACTATAAAATAACTATGTGTTGAAAAACTAAACATAATAACATCTTTAAAAATTTGCAGTGAAAGTTGCAATTCAAAATTTTTGATGATGCGGAGGTGAAACAATGAACTTAGCTTTTCCATTAATCCTCGCAGTCATCATGTTAATCGTTGGTTTACTAGTTGGTTCCGTTCTACAAAAGAAGGCGCACGAACGTGAAATTGATGGTGCAAATAAGACTGCCACAGGAATAATCGCAGCAGCTGAAAAAGAAGCCGCAACGCGGAAGAAAGAAATTCTTTTGGAAGCAAGGGATGAAAATCACCGCTATCGTTCTGAGATTGAAAATGAATTGAAAGATCGACGCAGTGAGGTACAAAAGCAAGAAAACCGTTTGATTCAACGGGAAGAAACAATGGATCGCAAAGATGCAACGTTGGATAAAAAAGAACGTTCATTGGAGCAACGTGAAAATCGTTTAACGAATCAAGCACAAGAGCTAACTGAAAAGCAGGCAGAAGCTGCCACTTTAGTTGAGCAACAAAAAGCGAAGTTGCAAGAAATTGCCGAATTATCGCATGATGAAGCGCAAAAAATCATTTTGGATGAAACGAAACAAGACCTTGAACATGAACGGGCTGTTTTAATCAAAGAAAGTGAAGAAACAGCTAAAGAACAAGCTGATCGGACTGCGCGCACATTAGTCGCTGAAGCTATTCAACGCAGTGCAGCGGATATGGTTGCTGAAACAACAGTAACTGTTGTGACGTTACCAAATGATGATATGAAGGGCCGGATTATTGGTCGTGAAGGTCGGAATATCCGGACATTGGAAACACTGACTGGGATTGACCTGATTATCGATGATACGCCAGAAGCAGTTGTGCTTAGTGGGTTTGATCCGATTCGTCGCGAAATTGCGCGCATGACATTAGAGAAGTTAATTCAAGATGGCCGGATTCATCCAGCTCGGATTGAAGAAATGGTTGATAAGTCACGCAAGGAAATGGACGAACAAATCAGACAAATCGGTGAACAAGCAATCTTTGATGTTGGTGTGCACACAATGCATCCTGATTTAATCAAGATTCTTGGTCGATTACATTTCAGAACAAGTTACGGGCAAAACGTCTTGAATCATTCAATTGAAGTGGCCAAGTTAACGGGGATTTTAGCCGCTGAATTGGGTGAAGATGTGACACTCGCTAAACGAGCTGGCTTGTTACACGATATCGGTAAGGCCCTCGACCATGAAGTCGATGGCTCCCACGTTGAAATTGGGGTTGAACTAGCAACGCGTTATAAGGAACCGGCAACGGTGATTAACGCAATTGGTTCACACCATGGTGATACTGAAGCAACATCGATTATCTCAGTCTTAGTCGCAGCTGCTGACGCGATTTCAGCGGCTCGGCCGGGTGCACGTTCTGAATCACTTGAAAACTACATTCACCGTCTTGAAAAACTTGAAAGTATTACGAATAGTTTTAAAGGTGTTGATCATAGTTTTGCGATTCAAGCGGGTCGTGAAGTTCGGGTGATTGTTAAACCAGAACAAGTCACAGATGACCAAGCAACCGTCTTAGCACGTGATGTGAAGAATCAAATTGAGAACCAACTCGAGTATCCTGGCCACATTAAGGTGACTGTGATTCGCGAAACAAGAACGGTCGAATACGCGAAGTAATGCGGATTGGCCTAACATTGAAGCGGGGGACAAAACCAATTTTGTTCCCCGCTCTTTTTTTGGTTTTAATTAAAATTGTGGAGGACATTATCATGAAAGAAGGTGTGTTATTAGTTAATTTGGCCCAGATAAACCAGAAGTCAAAGAAATTCGCCATTTTTTAAAACATTTCTTAGCTGATCAGCGGGTCGTTGCGATGCCCAAAGCGGTTTGGCTCCCCATTAAAAGTGTACATGCAACAGCAAGTTGCTCAATTACAAGCTGAATTACCCGATTATCAAGTTTTTGAGGCGATGTCATATAGTCAACCATTCTTAACCGATGTGCTTAGTGAGATTCAAACGGCGGGAATCGATGATTTGACGGTCGTGCCAATGTATCCGCAATATTCAACGACTACGACGATGTCGGTTTATGATGTAGTTGCGCAGTTTTATTTAAAACAATCAAACATGCCAACTTTGCATTTTGTGAAGGACTTTTATCAACGCTCAGGCTATATCGACTTGATGGCAACGGCGATTGAACAGAAGCTACAGACGCAAACCTATGACGAAATTATTTTGTCATACCATGGGATTCCAAAGTCGTACGTAACAAAAGGGGATCCGTACCAAGCACAGTGTGAAGCAACTACTGCGCTATTGCAGGCGCGCTTGCCTAAACAAACTTTTCGGACCACATACCAATCTAAGTTTGGACCGAATGAATGGCTAACACCGGCCACTAGCACTACGATGCAGTCATTAGCCCAAGAAGGCGTTAGAAAAATTTTGGTCCTAACCCCGGGCTTTGTTGCGGATTGTTTGGAAACTATCGAAGAGATTGATGTTGAAAATCGGGACTATTTTATGGATAATCAAGGCGAACAATTTGATTATATTCATCCCTTTAATGCTGATCCACGATTTACGGCCTTATTAGCCCAGATTGTGCGGGACAGATAATCAGGGTGCTTGGCTTTTGCTTAAGAAATCAAGTCATTGTTGTGTTTAACGGGTTTGATTTGTATAATAAAGAGAATGCAAGAGAAAGTAGGCAAGTTGAATGCAACCCATGTTTAAAATTATAGTTGGTCTATTTGCGACGATGCTCGTATCGGCCGCAATTACCCCATTAGTGCGCCGCCTCGCGTTTGTTTTAGGCGCAGTTGATAAACCAAATGCCCGCCGAGTGAATAAAAAGGCGATGCCGGCAATGGGTGGTCTGGCCATTTTTATCGCGTTTACGTTTGGGACCTTCGTATTATTACGCGGGCAATTCCAAACACACGAACTTTTCAGTATCTTCTTAGCAGAATGTATCATCATCATCACTGGGATGATCGATGATATTAAGGAATTGAATCCAAAGGAAAAGATGCTCGGTATTTTATTAGCAGCATTGGTCATTTATTTCTTAGCGGGCGTCCGCATGAATATTTTGACAATTCCATTTTTAGGCACCTTTGAACTAGGATGGTTAAGCTTCCCAATCACCATTTTTTGGATTCTGGCAATTACCAACGCCGTTAATCTGATTGATGGGTTGGATGGCTTAGCAACTGGCGTTTCGATTATCGCACTCTTCACAATGGGCGTCATCGCCTATTTCTTCTTATCAATCACCAATGTCAGCGTCTCAATCATGATTTTTTGTTTGGTCGCTGCATTAATCGGTTTCTTACCACATAACTTCCATCCAGCGAAGATTTTCTTGGGGGATACCGGGGCCTTATTCATTGGTTTTATGATTGCGGTCTTATCGCTCAAAGGTTTAAAAAACGTGACGTTCATTACGTTATTGATTCCAGTTATTATTCTCGGTGTACCAATTACGGATACAATTTACGCAATGTTGCGCCGAATTTTGAATAAAAAGCCCATTTCACAAGCAGATAAACATCATTTACACCATCGTTTGATGCAACTTGGTTTATCACATCGCCAAACGGTTCTCGTGATTTATGGACTGGCATTGGTCTTCTCGTTGATTTCATTGCTCTACCCACTATCGACACTCTGGGGAAGCTTGGCATTGACGGTAGCCGTCTTAATTGGCTTAGAATTATTTGTTGAATCAATTGGGTTACTTGGTGACAATCGCCGCCCATTATTGATGCTTTTAAAACGATTATTAAAACCGAAGAATGAAGAAAAGGATTAGCCATTGGCTAATCCTTTTCTTGCGTTATTGGTAGCGAATCTGGTGTAAATCCTGTGTGCTAATGGGGACTTCGTTGAATTGTTGAGGGCCAAGGTCGAATTGTAATTGGCCGTTGAGGCGTTCGGTTAATTGTTGTTGTAAATCACTAACTGCTGTAGTCGCTAACCAGACGGTCATTTGAATGTTAGTCGTATATTGGATGTCTTCGGCAGTGAGGTTTAATTGGCTAAGTAAATTTTGCACAGTGTCAAATTGAGCGTAGTCAATTGTAATCTGACAAGCGGTTTGTTCGATACCTTGGACAATACCGAGGTGTTCAAGTCCGGCCGAAGTGGCGTGACTGTATGCTCGAATAAGACCACCAGTACCAAGTTTGATGCCACCAAAATAGCGGGTGACAACGACACACAGATTAGTGAGCTGCATCTGGCGCAGTACTTCTAACATTGGCACGCCGGCTGTGCCACTTGGCTCGCCATCGTCACTTTGTTTTTGAATATTGGCCGTTAAACCTAATTGGTAGGCGAAACAATTATGATTGGCCTTCAGATTTGCTTTGCGAACTTGTGCGATGAACGCTTGTGCTGCGGTTTCGTCTGTGACACGCGCAACATGACAGATGAAGCGTGACTTTTTGATTTCGAGTTCAAATTCGCCGTCTTTTTGAACGGTAAAATAACTTTGCATACCGGACTCCTTGAAAAAATAAGCTGGATTTAACGGAACTAAGGGTGGAAGGTGAAATGATGGCAAAACAACTTGCTTATGGTCGTCAGTGGAGTGCCACCCAATTGAGTACCGTTATGAATAATTATAGTTTACCACAGATTAAACAGCGACTAGCGTTTCAAATAGTTAATCAGCGTCTGGTATGTCAACGGTGTGGACAAGTGGTGAAAGAGCAAGCTCGCTTACCTGATGGTCGGTATTATTGTGCTGCTTGCTTGACCTTTGGGCGGTTAGTGGAAGGGGATCAGTTGGTTTACGTGCCTGAATGCAATCTGTTTGAGTCGATCGTAGAACCGCTAACTTGGTCGGGGACACTAACCCCTTTTCAAGCACAAGCCGCAAAGCAGATTGTTGCGGTCATTACCAAGCAACAACGCCATGTCTTAACTGCAGTGACCGGTGCTGGTAAAACTGAGATGTTATTTCAAGGCATTGCGACGGCTTTAGCTAATGGGCAGCGTGTGTGTGTTGCTGCGCCGCGGGTGGCGGTTTGTTTAGAACTCTATCCGCGCTTGCAAGCAGCGTTTGCTAACACACCAATCATGCTGATGCATGGGGAACAGACTGCGCCTTACCGGTATACGCCGTTAGTTGTTTGTACAACCCATCAGTTATTTAAGTTTTATCAGGCATTTGACACTGTCATTGTCGATGAGGTTGATGCGTTCCCATTTGTCAATAATCCCCAGCTTGAGATGGCTGTTAAACAGGCGTGTAAGCCATGCTGTGCATTGATCTATCTGACGGCGACACCAACTGTAAAGTTGCGCCATGCGATTAATACAGGGGATTTAACGGGTAGTGAGCTACCAATTCGCTTTCATGGTCACTTATTACCTGAACCGCATTGCTATCCCTTGTTTACGTGGCGGCGTTCAGTTAAACGGCATCAGTTACCATCCGTGATGCGCAACTTACTCAGGAAGTGTCTTCAAGAACAACGCTTATTATTATTTGTGCCACAGGTAAGGGATTTAGAGGCGGTTCAGCAGAGCGTTGTTCGGGCATTGCCACACATTACAGTGAACACGGTACATGCTGGCGATCCTAATCAATTAGACAAGATAGCGGCCTTTAGAGCAGGATGCGGGGACGTGCTGATTACGACGACAGTTCTAGAACGAGGCGTAACGTTTAAAAATATTGCGGTGTTTGTTCTTGGTGCAGAACACGTGGTCTTCACTGAATCAGTGCTTGTACAGATTGCTGGCCGAGCCGGACGACAGCAAGAGCATGCTGCCAATCCGGTTTATTTTTTCTACGCGGATTACACGGTCGCTATTCAGCGTGCGTGTCAACAAATTAAACGACAAAATCGAAAAGGACGGCGATTACAATCCACTGTTTAATGTGTGCGGCAGTTATCCTTGAACAACCCTCCATTGCATTGATTTGTTCATTGCGACCAGTCTATCCGGCGATGATCTGTTCACGTTGCATGGCACAGTTTGAACGGATTGGGCCGCAGTGTTGTTCAGGATGTGGTCGGCAAATGACAACCCAGGGGGTGTGTCCGGATTGCCAGAGATGGCAGCAACTGTATCCAGGCGAACAATTTACTAATCGAGCGTTGTTAACATACAACGAACCAATGCAACAGTATTTTCAACGCTATAAGGGACAGGGGGATTATCGATTACGTCACGTATTTCAACGGCTGATTCGAGAAAATTTTCCTGTGCAACGGCAAACGGCGTATATCCCAGTCCCGACTGATCCAACACATTTGCAAAGCCGCGGATTCAATCCGGTGGTAGGCTTATACGAGGACTGTTTTCCACTGACCCCATTGTTGCAGAAGCTACCAACTGAAAAAGGACAAGCACAAAAAAATCGTGCAGAGCGCTTAGCAACGCCGCAATTTTTTAAATGCGCGCAGAACATGCTGTTGGGTTCCAAGGTGCAACAGTTAATTTTGTTGGATGATATTTATACCACTGGGCGCACGTTATGGCATGCTCAGCAGTGTCTCCGCAAGCGATACCAAACGCTGCCAATTCACGCAATTACTTTAGTCCACTAGGACCATATTATTTGTGTGTTACGCGCAAATTATATATAATGAAGTCAGTAACAAAGCCTCGGGAAAGAATTGAGTTCCGAGCGACAAGTGCCCACAGGGGGTATTTGTGAAAGGGGAGAATTCATATGCTAAGTTTTAATGTTCGTGGTGAAAATATTGAGGTAACTGACGCAATTCGGAGTTATGTTGAAAAGAAAATCAGCAAACTCGAAAAATATTTCGATGATTCAGCGACCGCAACTGCACACGTTAATTTAAAAGTGTACTCCGATAAAACCGCTAAGGTGGAAGTCACCATTCCATTACCATACCTTGTATTAAGAGCAGAAGAAACATCGCCTGATATGTATGGTAGCGTCGACCTAGTTACTGATAAATTAGAAAGACAAATTCGTAAATTTAAAACAAAGATTAACCGTAAATCACGTGAACGCGGGATTAAAGGTATGGAATTAACGGTTCCAGAAGCAGAAGCATTACCAGAAGAATCAATGCAAGTCGTTCGAACAAAACGCGTTTCATTGAAACCAATGGATAGTGAAGAAGCAATCTTACAAATGAATATGCTAGGCCATGAGTTCTTCATCTTCGAAGATTCAGAAACAAACGGTACAAGCATTGTTTATAAACGTCAAGATGGTCGTTACGGTTTGATTGAAACTGATGAATAAGTGAACGTTAAGTTAGGGCTGGGACAACGATGAGTTGCGCTCAGCCCTTTTTTTGTAGCCATATAGATAATGGGGTTAATTTTTTACTGAATTGGCTGGATTGTTTACTGTGACAGGGTTTTATTTGATTGTAATAAATGGTAAAATGAATTGTTAGTAATCATATTGACTATATAAGAAATCGCTATTTAAGAACTCAAACGTATTTCTAGAGGAGAATTGACGCACATGGCAAACTTTCTAAAAACATGGGTAGAAAGCGATAAACGTGAAGTAGCGCGAATGGGCAAAATTGCCGATCAAGTTCAAAGCTATGAAGATGAATATAGTAATTTATCTGATGAAGCGTTGCAAGCTAAGACCCCAGAATTCAAAACAAGATTAGCAAATGGTGAAACATTAGACGATATTTTACCAGAAGCTTTTGCGGTTGCGCGTGAAGGTGCTAAACGTGTTTTAGGGTTATTCCCGTTCCGAGTACAAATTATTGGTGGGATTACGCTACACGAAGGTAACATCGCTGAAATGAAAACTGGTGAAGGGAAAACCTTAACGGCTACCATGCCTGTTTATTTAAATGCATTGGCTGGTAAAGGCGTTCACGTTGTTACCGTCAACGAATACCTTTCAAGTCGTGATGCAACGGAAATGGGTGAATTATATAACTGGCTCGGTCTTTCTGTTGGGTTAAACTTAAATGCTAAGACACCAGAAGAAAAACGCGACGCATACAACTCAGATATCACTTATTCAACGAATAGTGAACTTGGGTTTGATTACTTGCGCGATAACATGGTGGTTTACAAAGAAGAAATGGTTCAACGACCATTGAACTTTGCCATTGTCGATGAAGTGGATTCAATTTTAATTGATGAAGCGCGGACACCATTGATTATTTCTGGTCAAGCTGAAAAGTCAACAGCACTTTATATCCGTGCTGATCGTTTTGTTAAAACTCTAAAAGAAGAAACTGACTATAAGATTGATTGGCCAACAAAGACCATCAGTCTAACAGAATCAGGGATTGAAAAAGCTGAGGCTAACTTCGGCTTGGACAATTTATATGACACTGAAAATACAGCCTTGACGCATCATTTGGACGAATCATTACGGGCCAACTATATCATGTTAAAAGACATTGATTATGTGGTTCAAGAAGGCGAAGTCCTAATTGTTGACCAATTTACAGGTCGTGTGATGGATGGTCGTCGTTATTCAGATGGATTACATCAAGCGATTGAAGCCAAAGAAGGCGTTGAAATCCAAGATGAAACCAAAACAATGGCGAATATCACATACCAAAATTATTTTAGAATGTACAACAAGTTATCAGGGATGACTGGGACGGCGAAGACCGAAGAAGAAGAATTCCGCGAAATTTACAACATGGAAGTTATCTCAATTCCAACTAACCGCCCAATTGCCCGAATCGATAAACCAGATGTGCTTTATCCAACTTTGGAAAGTAAATTTAAGGCGGTTATTGAAGATATCAAGGAACGTTATACTAAGGGCCAACCAGTATTGGTTGGGACCGTTGCGGTTGAATCTTCAGAATTACTATCGCGATTACTAGATGAAAATAACGTGCCACACGCTGTTTTGAATGCTAAGAATCACTTTAAAGAAGCTGAAATTATCATGAATGCTGGTCAACGTGGTGCGGTCACTATCGCTACTAATATGGCTGGTCGTGGGACTGATATTAAATTAGGACCTGGTGTGACGGATTTAGGCGGTTTGGCTGTTATTGGGACTGAACGTCATGAATCACGCCGGATTGATAACCAACTTCGAGGCCGTGCTGGTCGTCAAGGGGATCCTGGTGTCACACAATTCTACATGTCATTGGAAGATGACTTGATGAAACGTTTCGGTTCAGAACGGATTAAAGCCTTCCTAGACCGGATGAAGATTTCAGATGACGATGCGGTGATCCAAAGTAAGATGATTACGCGTCAAGTTGAAGCCGCACAAAAACGGGTTGAAGGGAATAACTACGATACACGTAAACAAACCCTTCAATACGATGATGTGATGCGTGAACAACGTGAAGTCATCTATAAACAACGGATGCAGGTCATCATGGCAGAAGATAATTTGAAAGAAGTTATCATGCCAATGATTTCAAGAACCGTTAAACGGATTGTGCAATTGCATACACAAGGTGAAATGGGGAGCTGGGAATTAGAAGCAATCCACGCATTTGCCACAACTTCAATGGTCAGTGAAGAAGAATTACCAATTGAAAAATTACAAGGTAAGACTGCTGAAGAAATCGAATCATTATTGATGACCTTTGCAGAAAAGAATTACGCAACAAAACAAAAACAATTAGCAGATGCAGATCAAATGCTCGAATTCGAAAAAGTCGTTATCCTCCGTGTGGTAGATGAACGCTGGACCGATCATATCGATGCAATGGATCAATTACGCAACTCAATCGGATTACGGGGCTACGGTCAAATGAATCCATTGGTTGAATATCAAGAAGAAGGTTACCGGATGTTTGAAGAAATGATCAGCGACATCGATTACGATACAACCCGGCTCTTCATGAAGGCGGAAATCCGTCAAAATATTCGACGCTAACGCGTAGAAAATGGCTGAGGTAGTTAACTTAGCCATTTTTTAATGGGAAAAAATAGTGGAGGGACTAAAATATGGAATTAAGTGAAGCAAAACATCTTTTAGAAGCAATTGAAGCTAAAATAACGCAATTTAGGGGGTCACTTTGACTTAGATGGCCTGCAAGAAAGCATCGCGCAAAATGAAGCGCAAATGGCGGATCCCGATTTCTGGTCGGATCAAAAAGCAGCCCAACAGTTAATTGATCAAAATAACGCCATAAAGGAAAAATACGACTCCTTTATGCAACTTCAAGCGCAATCAGAAGAGCTACAAGTGACATTAGAGCTATTACAAGAAGAACCCGATGCTGAACTCCAGACGAGTTTTGAAGCTGATTTGACGGCTGTTCAAGCTCAGATGCAACAATATGAACTCGGACAATTACTATCGGGCGACTACGATAGCAATAACGCGATTGTTGAATTGCATCCTGGTGCTGGTGGTACGGAATCTCAGGATTGGGGTTCAATGCTTTTGCGGATGTACTTACGCTGGGCAGATGCACACGGCTTTACCGTTGAAACAGAAGATTACCAGGCCGGTGAAGAAGCTGGGATTAAGAGTGTGACCTTGATGATTAAAGGGCACAACGCGTATGGCATGTTACGTTCTGAAAAAGGGGTCCATCGGCTTGTACGAATTTCACCGTTTGATTCAGCTGGGCGCCGCCACACCTCGTTTTGTTCAGTCGATGTGATGCCGGAATTGGATGATTCGATTGATATCGAAGTCCGCACCGAAGACTTACGAATTGACGTCTTCCGTTCAAGCGGGGCTGGTGGGCAACATATCAATAAAACATCATCAGCCGTGCGGTTAACGCATTTACCAACTGGGATTGTTGTTTCATCACAGGCGCAACGGTCGCAATTGCAAAACCGCGAAACTGCGATGAATATGTTGAAGGCTAAATTGTATCAAAAAGAACAAGAAGAACAGGCGAAAAAAGCGGCTGCTATTAAGGGCGAACAGCTTGAAATTGGCTGGGGCTCACAGATTCGCTCATACGTATTCCATCCGTACACGATGGTTAAAGACCACCGGACCGACTACGAAACCGGAAACGGGCAAGCAGTCATGGATGGCGATTTGGATCCATTTATGTATGCCTATCTGCAATGGCAGTTGAGTCAGAAGAATCCCGACTAGCTGCAAAGAAATTGAAATATAAATGTAATCAAATTGTGATTATTTGAATAAATAGCATGCTATAATATAAAAGATTGCGGTTTTCATTGACAATAAATAATGATAACGACAAAAAAAGGAGTGTCCCCAATTGATTCGAATGACAAATGTGTCAAAAAAGTATCCAAATGGCGTGACAGCAATTAAGGATCTTTCGCTAACGATTGAACCCGGCGAATTTGCTTATATTGTTGGTCCCAGTGGTGCTGGTAAATCAACATTCATTAAGATGTTGTACCATCAATTAAAAGCAACGAGTGGTGAAATCGAAGTCGCTGGTTTTGATTTAATCGGTATGAAGGATCACGATGTCCCATACTTACGCCGTAAGATGGGTGTTGTTTTCCAAGATTTCAAGTTATTACCACGTTTAACGGTGTTTGAAAACGTGGCATACGCCATGGAAGCGATCGAGGCAGAACCTCAAGCAATCAAAGATCGTGTATTAGAAGTGCTCGAACTAGTTGGCTTGAAGGGTGAAATTCGTCGCTTTCCAAATGAACTTTCTGGTGGGGAACAACAACGGGTCGCGGTTGCACGTGCGATTGTGAACCGGCCAGATGTGTTGATTGCCGATGAACCAACGGGGAATCTAGATCCTGAAACGTCAGATGGTATTATGGATATTTTAGAAGCAATTAATGAACGTGGGACGATTGTCTTAATGGCAACCCATAACAAACAAATGGTGAACGAACGGACCCATCGTGTCTTAGCGATTGAAGACGGTCGCTTAGTTCGTGATGAAAAAGAAGGTGACTACGGCTATGAAGATTAGAACATTGAAGCGTCATCTCAACGATAGTTTTAAGAGTTTAAAACGAAATGGCTGGATGTCAATCGCAGCTGTTAGTGCAGTTACCGTAACGTTGTTATTAGTCGGGATTTTCTTTGCGATGATCTTCAACTTTAACAAGATTTCACAAGATATTGAAAATGATGTGCACGTGCGGGTTATGATTGAACGGGGCACAACAAGTAAACAAAAAGATCAGCTACAAAAGAAACTTGAAAAAATGGCGTCTGTTAAAGAAGTGACGTATTCAAGTCGTAAAAAGGAATTAAACAAGGTTGTTGGCAGTTACGGTCAATCATTTAAGATGTTTACCGGAGACGATAATCCGTTGTACGATGTTTACACAGTAAGTACGACAAAACCAAGTCAAACGATTAAAGTCGCTAAACAAGCGAAAAAATTGAAATACGTTTATGATGCCACTTATGGTGGGAACAACGCTAAGAAGTTGTTCAAGGTAATGAGTAGCGTCCGTAAATGGGGCGTTGGTTTTACTTTATTATTGCTCTTTGTGGCAGTGTTCTTGATTTCCAATACAATTCGGATTACGATTTTATCGCGGCGCGACGAAATCGGAATTATGCGTTTAGTTGGGGCAACTAACGCGTATATTCGCTGGCCATTCCTTTTTGAAGGGGCTTGGGTTGGATTACTTGGGGTAATTATTCCCATTATTGTAATCGACTTAGGTTATGGTTGGGTTTATCGTCATATGGCACTCAGCATGGCTTCAGCCGGTTATTCAATGTTGAAACCAGGAATTTTCTTATTCCAACTTGATTTAACAATGGCTGTGATTGGGATTGTGATTGGGGCATTAGGTTCTGTCATCTCAATGCGTCGTTTCCTTAAAATTTAAACTAAATTAGTGAAAGAGTGGCGAACATTAAATTGTTCGTCACTCTTTTTTTTTGAACCCTAGGCAGTTAAGGGGGCAAAATGCTATACTGATTGGGATAACTGCGAAATTCGGCAGCTGGAAATCGAGCGTGTGTCGTTGGAAACACGCACGGTATTTAAATATAGACGCTGGGGGTTTGTTGAATTGACGATGATCATTAATATTTTGCGACCATTACTAACGGCACCACTTTTATGGTTAGCGATTGTGTATGCTGGCTGGTTAGCGCATAGACGAATTAGCTTGGAACGGAAGACCTTTAGAATTGCGATTAATCCACGATGGATAGAAGTGGGCCATTTTGTGGGCCATGGGCTACTCGCAGGGCTAGTCTTAAGTTGCTGTACCTTAGTGTTAGGGGCGATGGTTAATATGCAATGGTGGCTGGTCTATCAACTAATCGCTATTTTGAGTTTGCTAGTGGCTGCTAGATGGCAAAACGTATCGGCAACCTTTTTAATCAGTGCTTTGGTCTACGCTGGTGCAACATTCATATGGCCCCAATATCAGATGGAAGGTCAAGCAAGTCTTTTGGCTGAATTATTGGTGATTATTGGGTTAGTGACCGTCATCAATAGTGTTTTACAACGTTGGGATGCCGAGGCAACTGTGACACCGCGTGTGATGACTAGCAAGCGAGGGCGGTTGACGGCCTTCTTTATGAGTCGACAAATTTATATTGCGCCGGTCTTTTTCTTAGTGCCAGGGGCAATTGATATGCCAAGTTTGGGTTTTTGGCCGGTCTTAAATATCGGGCATCAATCATATAGCTTGGTAATCTTGCCATTGTTATTGGGATTTAGTTTGAAAGCAGTCAAAGGCTTAATGAAATCAGTTGTTACTAAAAATGCCAATAGCTATTTGATCTTTGGCTTGTTGTTAGTTGGGTTTGGGTTAATTGCCGTTGCATTTCCGAACTGGATTATTGGCATGTTAACAGTTGCGCTAGTACTAAGCTGTGCATTACAATGGCGGTTGAGTAGACGCAGTGCCCATGAACGGCAGTTGCACTTTACGAAACCCTACGATGGCGTCTTTATCTTAGGGATTTTACGCGAAACGCCGGCTGCTAAAATGGGGTTGGTCGTTGGCGATACAATTGTTGAATGTAATGGCGAGGCTGTCTCAAATAACGATAATTTTTATCGGGCGATTCAAAGTCAGCCAACGTATTGCCATTTAAAGGTTCAAGATTTAAACGGTGAGTTCCGGATGGCTGAAGGCGCAATTTTTGCTGATGCACCACATGAGTTAGGCGTTGTATTATTCCCAGAGAATTAAGTAAATAAAGGGTGGCATGAATGAAGACAATTTTAGTGGTAGACGATGAACCAGCAATCTTGACATTATTACGCTATAACCTGGAACAAGAACATTTTAAAGTGATGACGGCAACTGACGGTGCACAAGCGCTGACGATGGCTTTACAGCAGTCGTTTGATTTTATTATTTTAGATTTAATGTTGCCTAAGCTAGACGGAATTACCGTTACCAAGAAGATTCGGGAGGCAAAGTTAAAAACGCCGATTATGATTCTAACGGCTAAGGATAGCGAAACCGATAAAATTGTCGGCCTCGAAGTGGGGGCAGACGACTATGTCACTAAACCATTTAGTCCACGCGAAATTATCGCGCGGATTCGGGCAATTGAACGGCGGACGGCACAGCCTGTAGCAGTCGTTGAAACGCACCCTAGTGATATTTTACAAGTAGGGGACTTAATGGTCGATGAAGGCGAAGTTGTGGCTAAAAAGGGCACTCAGAAGCTCCATTTAACGCCTAAGGAGTTCGAACTCCTTGTTTACTTTATGCATCGGATTAACAAGGTTCAAAGCCGTGAGAAACTCTTAAATGCGGTGTGGGGCTTTGATTATCCAGCCGAAACGCGAATGGTTGATATTCAAGTCAGTCATTTACGGGAAAAAATCGAAACAGATCCGCGTCATCCAGTTTACTTAAAAACGGTGCGTGGTTTCGGTTATCAATTGGAGGACCCCGACCATGACCAAACATGATCAATTTAGATTTTATCAGCTAGCCACTATTTTAGTGGCTGTTTACATAGGTTTTATTGTGCTTGTCAATTTGGTGATTGCCCAACAACAAGACGCGATGTTAAAGGAACGGGGTGCCGACTATGCGCTAATCATCAAACAACCACAGTTTGATCGGCAAAAGTGGTTACGCCAAAACGGCTTACAAGTTTTGACGCCAAAATCGCCGAATAAAACAAAGTTGCAAAAAGCAGCGACGGATATTGTCAATCGGAATCATTCTGCCGCCAATTTTAGTACGCGGCAAACAGTTAATAAGCAACCGTATTTGTTTTACGCACACCAAGCAGATCGGCCCAACTTTGTCTTAGTAGTGCCTCGGCAACAGTTCTGGCATACGTGGCCGAAGATTGCTTTATCGGTCACGATTGTCTATTTAATCGGTAGCTGGATTTTTCTATACCGTTTCTGGCGGCAACGCCGTCATTTCTTTGACCACTTGAAAATTTTAGTCGCTAATATTCATCATATTCGGCATGAAGAAGTGCCCGAACCGATTATTTTTCAAAAAGATGCGTCATTATATATCCTCGCGCAAGAAATTAATAAATTAAATGGTGATATGCGGCATATGCGGCAGAAGATTGCCATGCAACAGGGCAGTTTTGACCGCCTAATTGACCATTTACCGGTCGGCGTCATGGTGATTAACGAAAATCGTGAAGTCGTTTTGCACAATGAAGCAATGGATCGGTTATTGGAGACGACGATTGTTACTGAGAAACACCCCTATATTGATGATATCAAGACGTATGAATTAACACGGATGATTGAGCACACTTTTAGGTACCGAAAGAGTCATCACCAAGAAATTCAGTTGATTCAAAATCAAGAACGGTTTGTGGATGCGAATGTTGTCCAACTCAATACGGTTAAATCGAAATTCCAAGCATTAGTCATTTTATATGATTTAACCGATGTCCGGCGCGTTGAGCAGATGCAGTTGGATTTTGTCAGCAATGTGAGTCATGAATTGAAGACGCCGGTGACGGCTATTACAGGCTTTGCTGAGACGTTGTTAGCTGGTGCGGCGGAAGATCCTGCCACGCAAAAGCAATTCTTACAAATCATCTATGACGAAAGCACGCGATTAACTGCGCTGATTCAAGATATTTTGGCGCTTTCGCATCTAGATCGTAAGGACCAATCGCAAGAGCAACTTGTGAATGTATGTGAATTGGTGCAGGCTAATCTCGAACTGATGCAACAAAAGGCACAACAAAAGCAGTTACACGTCTCCGTTGATATTCCAACGGATTTAGCGATTAGAATTCAGAAAATGAAGTTTAATCAAATCTTGAAAAACCTAATCGCTAACGCCATCACGTATAATAAACAAAACGGCTCGTTGGTGATTGCCGTGCAACTTGAAAAAGATCAAATTGTTATCCGCGTTGTCGATACCGGTTTGGGCATTCCAAGTGACCTACAAGAAAGAATTTTTGAACGATTCTATCGGGTTGATCAAGCGCGCGCGACCCATAAGAGCGGGACCGGCCTTGGACTAGCAATTGCTAGCGAGATTACCGCCAGTTTAGAGGGGCAGTTGACCGTAGAGAGTCAATTAGGTGTCGGTAGTGAATTCATTTTGAAGCTACCAAACGCTTGATTTACACAAAATTTACATTTGATAGGCTTAGTTTTTACAAACCTTTTTTATAATGGAACTTACGAGGTTTAAATGGAATTCGTGGAGGATTAACATGCGCAAACGTAATGTTATTGGCTTATTAGTCACATTCAGTTTATTACTATTGGCTGGTTGCCAGTCTAAACAAAATGGTCAGTCCGTAACGGCGGTCGGCTCATCAGCCCTTCAGCCGCTGATTGAAGCGTTAGCTGAACAATACAGTGCTGATCACAGCGGTCAGTTCATTAACGTCCAGGGGGGCGGTTCTGGGACTGGCTTGAGTCAGATTCAATCTGGCGCTGTACAGATGGGGAATTCTGATTTATTTGCTGAAGAAAAGGCTGGCATTAAAGCGGACAAGCTGGTCGATCATCGCGTGGCTGTTGTCGGCATTACCCCAGTCATTAATAAGCAATTAGGGATTAAAAACTTGACATTGACGCAACTCGCGAAGATTTTTAGTGGCGAAATTGATAACTGGCAAGCCGTTGGTGGACCAGATCAGCCGGTTGTTTTAGTAAACCGAGCCCAAGGTAGTGGGACGCGGACGACGTTTGAACAATGGGTGATGAAGTCGCGCAAGACTAAACCCGCTCAAGAACAAGATTCAACGGGGATGGTGCGATCAATTGTAGCGAACACGCCAGGGGCCATCAGTTATCTTGCTTTTTCATACGTAGATGATTCGATTGCAACGGTTAAATTAAACGGCATTGCACCAACCGATGAAAACGTGATGACTAATGCATGGCCAATCTGGTCATATGAACATGTTTACACCAAGGGGCAACCAACTGGGTTAACAAAACGTTTCTTGGCGTATGTCTTATCAGATGAGGTTCAACATAAACAAGTCGGCAAGATGGGCTATATTCCAGTTGCTAAGATGACGGTTGAACGGTCGGTTGATGGCACAATTACAAAGGTTAAGTAGGGGGCCAATTATGGATCCAATTAAAGCAAGTTTACTTAAGAAATCACGCGCAGCCAAAAGTGAAACACGGGGCAAATTAATCAGTTTATTCTGTATTAGTTTAATCGTGTTCATCGTGCTCGCCATTTTCTACTTCGTCGCTTCAAAAGGGTTAGCGACCTTCTTTAAAGATAAAATCAATCTAGGCCGCTTTTTAACGCAGTCTAATTGGAATCCAAGTTTGAAAGATAGTCATGGTCGACCAGAAGTGGGCGCCTTACCAATGATTATGGGGTCATTTGGAGTGACTTTCTTAGCGGCTTTATTAGCAACACCGTTTGCAATTGGCGCTGGGATTTTTATGACTGAAATCTCACCTAAGCGGGGTGAAAAATTATTGCAACCAGTGATGGAATTGCTCGTTGGGATTCCATCAGTTGTTTACGGGTTTATCGGATTATCCGTGATTGTACCAGCTGTCCGTCATTTGTTTGGTGGCAGTGGCTTTGGGATTCTTGCCGGGACTTGTGTTTTGTTCGTCATGATTCTACCAACTGTGACATCGATGACAGTCGATGCACTCAAGAGTGTGCCACGGCATTATCGCGAAGCCTCACTCGCTTTAGGTGCAACGCGTTGGCAAACAACATGGAAAGTCGTTTTAAAAGCAGCCACACCAGGGATTTTAACCGGGGTTGTTTTCGGGATGGCCCGGGCGTTTGGTGAAGCATTGGCCGTCCAAATGGTCATCGGGAACGCTGCGTTATTACCACATAACTTAATTACCCCAGCCTCAACGTTAACGAGTGTGTTAACGATGGGCATTGGGAATACGGTCATGGGTTCATTAGCCAATAATGCGCTTTGGTCATTGGCGTTACTCTTATTATTGATGTCACTACTATTTAACTTATTAGTTCGTTTAATTGGTCGGAAGGGAGCAATGGGTCGCTAATGGATGCAAAAAAATGGGATAAAGTTGCCACCGGTGTGCTAACCCTCATCGCTGGTTTGATCGTATTATTATTAGCAAGTTTGCTCGGCTATATCTTGGTGCGCGGATTACCACACGTGACGTGGCAGTTTTTAACGAAACCTGCGCAAACCTTTACTAAAGGTGGCGGGATTGGCGTCCAACTGTTTAATTCATTCTATCTATTAATTTTGGCGATGGTGATTTCAGTACCGTTATCAATTGGTGCCGGCATCTATCTCGCAGAATATGCGCCGAAGAACTGGGTGACGAATGTTGTTCGGACCGCGATTGAAGTGTTAAGTTCCTTACCATCCGTCGTGGTCGGATTATTCGGTTTCTTGGTCTTTGTTATCCAGTTTAAGCTAGGCTTTTCAATCTTAGCGGGTGCTTTAGCCTTGACCGTTTTCAATTTACCGTTGTTAACGCGGAATGTGGAAGATGCTTTAAAATCAATTCACTTCACACAACGTGAAGCAGGTCTTGCACTTGGTTTATCGCGTTATGAAACGGTTAAGCATGTCGTGATTCCAGAAGCGTTACCCAACATTATTACCGGGATGATTTTAGGCGCTGGCCGGGTCTTTGGTGAAGCGGCTGCCTTGATTTATACAGCTGGACAAAGTGCCCCATCACTTGATTTTACCAACTGGAACCCAATGTACATCGCGAGTCCGTTGAATCCATTGCGACCTGCGGAAACATTAGCGGTGCACATTTGGAAGATTAACTCGGAAGGGATTATGCCGGATGCGACTGCGGTTTCTGCTGGCGCATCTGCCGTCTTAATCATCGCCGTTTTACTATTTAACTGGTTAGCACGGGTCATCGGCAAGCGTGTCTACCGTAAAATGACAGCAGCATAGGAGAAAATAATGGCAGATTACGATTTAACAAAAACGCACATCAAACATTTAGATGAACCAAAACATGAAATTGCCTTATCAACTGAAGATTTAAACGTCTATTACGGCGACAAACGCGCGATGCACGATGCATCATTGCAATTTGAACGTTATCGAATTACCGCGTTAATCGGCGCTTCTGGTTCAGGAAAGTCAACCTATCTTCGGAGTTTAAACCGGATGAATGACAATATTGCTAATACACGTGTGACCGGTAAGATTATGTACCGGGGCTTGAACATCAATAGCGATGACGTTGATGTGTATAAGATGCGGGAACATATCGGCATGGTGTTCCAACGGCCTAATCCATTTGCCAAATCAATCTATGACAACATCACTTTTGCCTTGAAACAACATGGACAAAAAGACAAAAAGTATCTGGATGAAGTGGTTGAAACGTCACTAAAACAAGCTGCTTTGTGGGATCAAGTCAAAGATTCATTAGGAAAGAGCGCATTGGCACTATCTGGTGGGCAACAACAACGGTTATGTATTGCCCGGGCAATTGCGATGAAACCCGATATTTTATTATTGGACGAACCGGCTTCAGCCCTTGATCCAATTTCAACGAACACGGTTGAAGAAACATTGATTCGCTTAAAAGAAGAATTTACAGTCATCATTGTGACGCATAACATGCAACAAGCAGCACGAATCAGTGATTACACGGCCTTTTTCCATTCAGGGCACGCACTTGAATTCGACGAAACACGTAAAATGTTTACCCGGCCGAAGATTAAAGCGGCCGAAGATTATGTTTCTGGTCACTTTGGCTAGGACGCAAGGAGGTTTGCCCCGTGGCAAATAAGATTATTGAATCCTCAGATGTGCATCTATTCTATGGTAAGAATGAGGCCTTAAAAGGGATTAATATGGATTTTGTTGAAAATGAAATTACGGCGCTCATCGGGCCATCTGGTTGTGGAAAATCAACCTACTTGCGCTGCTTGAATCGAATGAATGATTTAATCGACTCGGCGAAGGTGACCGGTAAATTCTTATTGAATGGCCAAGATATTTATGCGCCTGAGATGGATACCGTTAAGTTACGGAAAGAAGTTGGCATGGTGTTCCAACAACCGAACCCATTTCCATTTTCAATCTATGACAATGTTGTTTACGGCTTACGTTTATCCGGTGTTAAAGATCATCGCGTCTTAGATGAAGCCGTTGAAAGTAGTTTGAAACAAGCGGCCGTTTGGGACGACGTCAAAGATAAGTTACACGAAAGTGCTTTATCACTTTCTGGTGGTCAACAACAGCGGGTTTGTATCGCTCGGGTGTTAGCTGTGAAACCGAAAGTGATCTTAATGGATGAACCGACTTCTGCGCTAGACCCTATTTCGAGTGCTAAAATTGAAAATATGTTGCTAGAATTGCGCCAACAGTATACCATTATAATGGTGACGCATAATATGCATCAGGCTTCTCGTATTTCGGATAAGACAGCATTCTTTTTACAAGGTGAATTGATTGAATACGCACCAACGAAGAAGATTTTCTTAAACCCAACCGAAAAAGAAACGGAAGATTACATCAGTGGCCGTTTTGGCTAAGAAAGAAGGGAAACCATAATGAGACGACTTTTTGAAGATGAGTTAAATGATTTACACGTTCGCTTCTCCGAAATGGGGATGATGGTCAACGAAGCCATCTATAAATCTGTTAAAGCCTTCATTAATCACGATAAGCAACTCGCACGCGAGGTGATTGCTGACGATCATAAGATTAATGAACGGGAAACGGATTTGGAACGTAAGAGTTTTGAGTTAATCGCACTTCAACAACCGGTCTCAACTGACCTTCGCGTGATTGTCACAATCATGAAGGCTAGTTCAGATTTAGAACGGATGGGTGACCACGCCGTTTCAATCGCGAAATCAACGATTCGGGTCAAGGGTAATACCCGTGTCCCTGATATCGAAAAAGATATTGCGGATATGGCAGACAAAGTTAAACAAATGGTTGAAGAGGTATTGGACGCTTACGTCAAAGAAGATCGTAAGAAGGCCATCAAAATTGCCGATGAAGATGTTGCAATCAATGCTTATTCAGACAATATTTATGACGACTGTATCAAAGAAATGCAACGTGATTCAGAAACCGTCGTTGGGAGCATGGACTACATGTTAGTTGCAAGCTACCTCGAACGGATTGGCGATTACGTGACAAACATCTGTGAATGGATTGTCTACCTCAGAACCGGTAAGGTAGTGGAATTAAACTCCAATGCACAAGAAGATGAATTCTAAACAATTCAATTAAAAATTTTAAAAAGCGATGACAAGGTCGACTTGCTCGTCGCTTTTTTAGTGGGAGAATCATAATGCAAAAACAAATATACTTAGCTGGCGGTTGGTTTACACCTAAACAGGCCTCATTAGTGGAACGCGCACACGCGGCTTTAAAACAAAACCCAACGATTGGTTATATTCATAGTCCACAGGAGCATCAATACAAGGGTGTGACAGAAGATCATGATCCAGAAGGCATGTTCGGGGGTTACGAATGGGCCAACCAAACGTATCAAAACGACATCACAGCAATGGATTTAGCAGACATGGCAGTTGTGTTATGGGATATGCAAGACGAAGATACGGGAACGGCGTTTGAAGCCGGCTACTTGAATGCCTGTCATAAACCAATCATCTTTGTTTGTGAAGATGATTTACAAGCCAATCCCATCAACCTAATGTTGGCTAAAGGGATTACCCAATGTCTAACCAGTGTGGATGAATTAGCAACCTTTGATTTCCAATTTGTCGCCGGCGAACCTTACATAGGACAAATCGTTTAAGCAAAAAAGCGCAGGACAAAAATAATTTTGTCCTGCACTTTTTTTGTTCTCACTCTTGATACCTAAATAAAAATCAACCTTTGGACCTATGACAATCGACTGTAAAATCGGCATAATAGAATCATAGTCAAGTGAAACAGTACAACGAATGATCAATGGAGGTCAAAACAATGAATGAACGTCAACGAATTTTAGACTTAGTGAACCAAGGTATTTTAACTTCAGAAGAAGCATTAGTCTTATTAGAAAATTTAGCCAAAAATGACCAAGATGTAAAATCAAATCCAACTGAAACAGCAACGGAGCAAACTGAACAACCAACCGCTGATAAAAGCGCAATTGAAGAAAAGGCACACGAATTAACCGTTAACCTTTCCGGCGTTAACCGGCAGTTGCAAGATTTGAAGCAAGCAATGCACGCTGATCAAGAACAAGTCACTGTCCTTGATACGATGGAAGATTTAGATAGTTTAAGCAGTGAAAAAGCAACCGAACGGCAAACACTCAAGGCTGGCTTATTACAAAAGCAAGCTGAAATCGACGAGTTGGAAGCCAAACGCGAAGCACTGACGGATGAACTCAACCAAATCGAAAAAGAACGCCGCCAAATGACCAAAAATCAATGGTCAGAAAAATTAGGCTTATCAGATGACTGGAAAGAAAATGCCAGTGAAACATTTGATGAATTGAGCGATAAGTTAGGCGAAGCTAGCACACACTTTGGTAAGTTCGTGAAGAATACTGCCAAAACAGTCATGGATAATGTGGATTGGAAAGAAGTAAACTTTAAGGTGCCTGGTTTGGCAACTGAAAAGTTCAGCCATGAATTCGTTTATTCTGACGTAACACCAGAAATGATTAACGTCAAAGTGGCTAACGGTAGTGTACATTTCCAAATCTGGGATCGTCCAGAAGTCAAAGTCGCAGCGCAAGTGAAGTTATATGGTAAAATGGCAGAAGCAACACCATTGGCTGCTTTTGAAGCGCGCAGTACAATTGATGTGACTGATGCCGACTTGGTCTTCCAAGTGCCGAATAAACGGATTCAAGCGGACTTAACGTTCTACTTACCAGCCAATAACTACTTACAAACGAATGTGAAGTTATTGAACGGGGATGTTGAATTAGATGGCTTTACCGGCCGGGATATTTACTTGAAGACGACTAACGGTGAATTAACGTTAATCAGCACCAACGCTGCAATGGTGGAAGCTGAAAACGTCAACGGTGGCATTACCTTTGATCAAGGCCGTTACGATGATTTACTCGCAACAACCGTCAACGGTAACCTATTGATTCAAGCGCAAGTTTTAAATGCGAGTGTTTCAACGGTCAACGGGGATATCAAGAACACTTTGACGACAACTGATTTACAACATCTAAAAGCAAAATCTGTGAATGGCACAATCAAGACAGCTTTACCACAAACTTTGGCAATGACTGTTGATGCCCGCACGCGTTTTGGGATGATTAAAAATCGGCTTGCAAACACCCAAACCATCGAACAACGGCAAAGTACGGGGAATCAAATGTTACAACTTGGCCGTAACGACAATGAACAGGCAACTCGTTTAACATTAAGCACGACAACTGGTAATATTTTATTGAAAGACAACGATAACTAAAAAATTAAGGAATGGTGGGTTTTAACAATGGGGAAAAGACTTTATAAATCAAGAGATAACAAAATGATTTCTGGTGTAATGGGCGGGATTGCTGAGTATTTTAATATTGATGCGACATTAGTTCGAATTCTATATGTTGTATTCTCAATGTTTTCAGCAGCGTTCCCTGGGATTGTGGTCTACATCATCTTAGCGATGGTGATTCCAGAACGGCCACGTCAGAGTAAACATGATTCTGAAAGTGAATGGAGTGAGTTTTAATGCCTTTTTTAATGATTTTATTAGTCATTATCGCCATTATGGCGGCAGTTGGCGTGTTTAGTCTCGTGATTGGCTCGCTACTGTTATTATTAAAATTTGCGCTACCACTGATTGTGATTGGGTTAATTGTCAGCTTCATCTACCGGGCAATTGCTGGCCCAAGTAGACGTCCACGGCATGCGGACTGGCGCCATGACTACCAAGGCTATTCTTATCAAGAAACAGCACATCAAGGTAGCCGTCAACGAAAGGAAGCCCGTGATGTCAAAGTAGACGATGATGACTGGAGTGATTTCTAATGCGGTATTGGACACGCGTAATTGTTGATACTTTGTTATTCATTGCGATTTCTGGCTTATTGCCCAATTTATTCTATGTTGAAAACATTTGGATTGCGTTAGTCGCCAGCATTGTGTTATCGATTTTAAACATCTTTATTAAACCATTGTTGAGCTTACTCTCATTTCCAATTACGTTTTTAACATTCGGTTTGTTTAGTGTCGTGATTAACGGGATTATGTTAGAATTGACCGCTGTTTTCGTCGGCGCCCACTTTAGCTTTACAAGTTTTGGAGCAGCCGTGATCGTGGCTATCATTTTATCAATTGCCAATACGATTATTACAAATCAATTTGTGAGAGAGCGTTATTAAAAAGTTAGCGGGCCTGACGTCAATTAAGATTGATATTGGTCCCGTTTTTTTTTGTTTAGATAAGAAAACGCCTACATTAAAGTTGAAAAATCACCTTAAAAGCAATATGATAGAGGATATAAGTGAAAATGAAGGACGGGTAACTCATGGCTGATAGTGTTTCAATTCAAAAACTAGTCACCGATTTAAAATTACAAGTTTATGCCGGTGAAGCACATTTAAAAAATAAAGCAGTGACGGTGAGTGATATTTCCCGTCCAGGACTCGAATTAACGGGCTACTTTAATTACTACCCTTACGAGCGGGTGCAATTATTTGGACGGACGGAAGTTTCATTTACGCAAAATATGACACCAGAAGAACGGTTAATGATTATGCGTCGGATGGCTTCTGAAGATACGCCCTGTTTCTTGGTCTCGCGCCAATTAGAACCACCAATGGAAATGCTTAAAGCAGCTGAAGAAGCGGGGATTCCCGTGTTGGGGTCGAATTTATCGACAACGCGTTTGTCGAGTTTAGTAACCGATTATTTGGAAGGGAAGCTAGCTGAACGGCGCTCAATGCATGGTGTGTTAGTCGATATTTACGGTTTAGGTGTTTTAATTACTGGCGATTCAGGTGTTGGGAAGAGCGAAACAGCATTGGAATTAGTCAAACGGGGTCATCGGTTGATTGCTGATGATCGGGTCGACGTTTATCAACAAGATGAACAAACCGTGGTCGGTGAAGCACCTGCAATTTTGCGTCACTTGCTTGAAATTCGGGGCATCGGGATTATTGATGTGATGAACCTCTTTGGCGCTGGTGCGGTGCGGGCTGAAACGTCAATTTCGTTAATTGTCCACTTGCAAAATTGGTCACAGGATAAGAAATACGATCGCTTAGGTTCAGATACCGAAGAACAAATGATTTTCGACGTCCCTGTACCGAAGATTACCGTGCCCGTTAAAGTCGGGCGGAACTTGGCCATCATTATTGAAGTGGCGGCAATGAACTTCCGGGCTAAATCAATGGGCTATGATGCAACGAAGACCTTCGAAGCCAATCTAGGCAAGTTAATTGAAGCCAATTCAGATGAAGAAGAATAGTTAAAAGTCAGAAAAGTTCGTTAAATATGGTAGGTCTAATGACTAGTTTGAGCTATACTGTTAGAAAGACAGTATGCAAACTAGTCTTTTTTAGAGTGCGCAGTAAGCCGGGTATATCCTGAGGTTTAACACAGAATGGCGAAGGATTGCGTCAGTAATCGTTTGACATTCAGGGGTAACCGGAAGGATATGGCTTACGGAGCACGTTTCGGATAAGAGTGCATTCAAGCTTGTCCAACTTTTGCGCATTAGCACAGTGAAGCGATAAGCGACGCAGTCGATTGTTTGCTTCACGACGCTAAGCGCAGAAAGTTAGCTTGAAAAGTACGTTTTGATGAAAGCACATTTACAAAAGGAGCGAATAATTTGAATCTACTATTAGGCGCATTAAATCCGATTGCATTACGATTGGGCGCATTGGAGATCCACTGGTATGGTGTGATTATCGCAACTGGGGTCGTTTTAGCCGTTGGATTGGCATTACAGGAAGCTAAACGGCGCAATGTCAGTGAAGATGATATTTTAAATTTAATTTTATGGGCATTACCATTTGCCTTAATTGGGGCCCGACTGTATTACGTCGTTTTTGAATGGTCGTATTACCAAGCCAATCCCGGCGAAATTATTCAGATTTGGCACGGCGGGATCGCGATTTACGGTGGACTGATTGCAGCTGCCATTGTGTTCATTATCTATTGTCGGCGTCATGCACTATCGCCTTGGTTAGTGTTGGATATTGCGGCACCAACCGTGATGATCGCACAAGCAATCGGACGTTGGGGCAACTTTATGAACCAAGAAGCCTATGGGGCGCCAACAACATTACACTTTCTCCAATCGTTACACTTACCTGATTGGGTGATCCAACAGATGTTAATTGATGGTGCGTATCGTCAGCCGACATTCTTATATGAATCAGCATGGAATGTATTAGGGTTTATTATCATCATGAGCATTCGCCATCGAACTGGTTGGTTTAAACAAGGCGAAATCTTATTTAGCTATTTAATTTGGTATTCGTTTGGCCGGTTCTTCATTGAAGGCATGCGGACTGATAGTTTATTCATCGGTCCATTGCGGGTATCGCAGATTGTCTCACTCGTCTTATTCTTTGGTGCAATTGGTCTTTGGATTTGGCGGCGTAAGCACAGTCAGTTACCGGATTATTTAACCGGCAATCAAGCAAAAGAACAGAAATAGGGATTTGTTTAAAAGGAGAATTATCAGATGACAGTAAAAATTGCAGTTTTAGGGGCCGGTTCATGGGGGACCATCTTAGCAAACTTATTAGTGGAAAATGGCCACCAAGTTGAGTTGTGGGGCAATGATCCTAAAAAAGTCGCTGAAATAAATGAACAGCATACCAATACACATTATTTACCAGATTTTAAAATTGATCCCCAGTTACACGCAACGATTGATCTTAACGTTGCACTTGACCAAGTTGACGTTGTCTTGTTTGTCATTCCAACACAAGCGATTCGTGCGGTGGCGGAACAGATTGTTCCTATGATGATTGCGAAAAAAGTGAAACCCGTGATTGTGACGGCTTCAAAAGGGCTTGAACAAGGCACGCACAAACGGATTTCAGAAGTCTTGACAGAAGCCATTCCAGAAACCAACCGCAATGGGATTGTTGTTTTATCGGGTCCTAGTCATGCTGAAGATGTCGCACAAAAAGATATTACTACCTTAACTGCCGCATCAAGTGACTTGATTCAAGCCCAATGGATCCAAGAGATTTTCATGAATGATTATTTCCGCTTATATACCAACCCTGATGTGGTTGGTGTTGAGATGGGAGCTGCTTTGAAAAACGTCATTGCACTTGGCGCGGGCGCTTTAAACGGGCTTGGTTATGGAGATAATACGAAGGCCGCCTTGATGACGCGTGGCTTAGCTGAAATTTCCCGCTTAGGCGTTGCTATGGGGGCTAACCCATTAACCTTTATCGGATTATCCGGTGTTGGGGATTTAATCGTGACTGGGACCAGTGTTCACTCAAGAAACTGGCGTGCGGGAAATGCACTTGGTAAAGGTCAAAAATTAGCTGATGTGCTAGCCAATATGGGGATGGTCGTCGAAGGGGTCGCAACATGTAAAGCAGCCTATGAATTGGCTCAACAACGTTCTGTTGATATGCCAATCATACGGGCCATCTATAATGTATTGTATGAAGATTGTGATATTAAGACTGAAATTGCGTATTTAATGCGGCGTTCAGGTAAACCTGAAATCGATTTTGATGAAGTCTAAAACTTTTTAACGAATAAAGCGGCATTATTTTGAATGGGTATCGCACCCATCATCAGAGTGTGTTATGATGATTAGCGTTGAGAAAAAGGCTAAAGGAGAACCGATTACTTTATGGGCGATTTGGTATCTGTAAGACCAACTTGTGAGTTTTATTTTGACAGAGGGATGCAGGCGTTTGAACGATTTCAGTACACGCGCGCATTAACGTGTTTACAACGGGCAAAGTCGCTGGCTAAGACCAAAGATGATTACATCTTTGTGGTGTGCCAATTAGCGATTTGTTTGGAATCGGTTGGCGACTATCATGGTGCGGCGACCGTTCTGGAAGAAATTCCAACCGCCAACTATCAGAGTCATCCTGAGTTACAATATTTTTTAGCAACGGCGTATGCCTTTTTAAATCAGACGCAGGCTAGCTATGAATTAGCGACTGCTTATTTACAGAGTGACGATTCGGATTTCGATGCCGAAGCCACTGAATTATTACAAGAATTGAAACCAACAAGTCCATCAAACTGGTAAAACAGTTTGGTAGACTTTTTTTTACATAACGGGTAAGATACATTCTATGAAGAACGAGCACTTTTTAAAAGTAAGGGGATAATAGACATGGCTAAAAGTTATGATGTAATTGTGATTGGCGCAGGACCTGGTGGGATGACCGCTGCTTTATACGCCTCACGTGCGAATTTATCTGTATTGATGTTGGACCGCGGAATTTACGGGGGCCAAATGAATAATACAGCAGAGGTCGAAAACTATCCCGGCTTTAAATCAATCCTTGGTCCTGAACTAGGCGAAAAGATGTATGCCAGCGCCACTCAATTTGGTGCTGAATACGGCTATGGTACGGTCAACTCGATTGAACTGCAAGGCGAGATGAAGATTGTGCACACTGACGAAGGCGATTTCGAAGCGCGTTCAATCATCATTGCAACGGGTTCAGAACACAAGAAGATTGGGATCCCCGGTGAAGATGAATTCGGCGGTCGTGGTGTCTCATACTGTGCGGTCTGTGATGGTGCCTTCTTTAAGAATAAAGAAGTCGTGGTCATTGGTGGGGGCGATTCAGCGATTGAAGAAGGCCTCTACTTGACGCAATTAGCCAGCAAGGTGACAGTCATTCATCGTCGTGATGAACTACGCGCTCAAAAGATTTTACAAGATCGTGCATTTGCTAACGACAAGATGGACTTCATCTGGAATGCACAAGTGACAACTATTGAAGGTGACGACAAGAAGGTAACCGGTGTCACTTACATTGATAAGGCAACTGGTGAAACCAAAGAAGTTGCTGCAAGTGGAGTCTTCATCTATGTAGGGATTGAACCAATGACTAGTGCCTTTGGTGATCTAGGGATTCTAACGGATGCCGGTTGGATTAAAACGGATGACCACATGGCAACCAGTGTTCCAGGTATCTACGCAATTGGTGACGTTCGTGAAAAAGATCTTCGTCAAATTACAACAGCAGTTGGCGACGGCGGCATAGCAGGCCAAGAAGTATTTAAATACTTACAAAGTATCTAGAGTGAGACGGCAGCCGGTTAGCTTCCGAGGATTAACACAGAATGGCGAAGGATTGCGGTAGCAATCGTTTGACATTCAGGGTTAACCAGAAAAGACAGTTCGAGGAAGCACGATTAGAGTGCGTTCGAAACGATTTTATTTTTGAGGATTAACCTAAAAATGTGGCTTATGACGCACATTTCTAGCGGTCGACTAAATTTTAGTCGGCCGTTTTTTATTTTGGGAAAAATTTTAATTTTTAGAAGGACAAGCATTATTAAATAATCGACCCAGACAATTAGCTTGGTGCGCATTACCGTACAACCGATGCTTTAGGAAAGCGGTTGATTATGGTATACTTAGAACTAGCTTTTAGACTAAAATGCGGGGGTTACACAATGAGCTGGCAAGATAATTATGCAATTTGGAATAATCAAACAGAAATGGATTTACCTTTAAAAAAAGCACTTAACGAAATGGCAAACGACCATGATGCATTAGAAAAAGCATTTAGCGTTCCAATGGAATTTGGGACAGCTGGGATGCGCGGTATTTTAGGCCCTGGGATCAACTGCATGAACATTTATACGGTGCGTCAAGCCACAGAAGGCCTCGCTCAATTCATGGAAACATTACCAGAAGCGACTAAAAAACGCGGTGTGGCTATCAGTTTTGATTCACGTTATCAATCTGAAACATTTGCGCACGAAGCAGCGCGGGTCTTAGGTCAACATCAAATCCCAACGTTTGTTTTTGATGCCTTACGCCCAACACCTGAATTATCATTTACCGTACGGCACTTACATACCTATGCCGGTATCATGATTACAGCAAGTCATAATCCTAAACAATACAATGGTTACAAGATTTATGGCGAAGACGGCGCGCAAATGCCACCTAAGGAATCCGATTTAATCACAAGTTATATTCGCAAAGTAACCGATTTATTTGCGATTGAAGTGGCTGATGAAAGCACATTGCGCGAAGCCGGCTTAATGACTTTGATTGGCGAAAATGTGGATCAAGCTTACTTAGCTGAAGTTAAGCAAGTCACGATTAATCAAGAATTGGTCGACACAGTCGGCAAGACCATGTCATTGATTTACACCCCACTTCATGGGACCGGGAAAGTACTTGGTGAACGCGCATTGCGTCAAGCAGGCTTTGAACAATTTACAATGGTCGCTGAACAAGCAGTTGCTGATCCAGAATTTGCAACGACACCATTCCCTAATCCAGAATTCCCACAAACATTCGATATGGCGATTGAGCTCGGGAAAGCACAACAAGCTGACTTGTTGATTGCGACTGATCCAGATGCTGACCGTTTGGGCGCCGCTGTGCGTCAACCAGACGGGAGTTACCAATTGATGACTGGGAACCAAATCGCTTCTGTTTTATTACGTTATATTTTACAAGCTAGTAAAGATGCTGGCACATTACCAGCCAATGCAGCGGCTGTTAAGTCAATCGTGTCAACAGAATTGGCAACGAAGATTGCAGCGAGCTACAATGTGAAGATGATTGATGTCTTAACCGGCTTCAAATTTATCGCTGAACAAATTCAACACTTTGAAGACACAGACGAAAACACCTTCATGTTTGGTTTCGAAGAAAGCTATGGCTACTTAGTGAAACCATTCGTTCGCGATAAAGATGCGATTCAAACATTGGTCTTATTAGCGGAAGTTGCAGCTTATTACAAGTCAAACGGTAAGACTTTGTATGATGGCATTCAAGAATTATATGCGGAATACGGCTACTTCGCTGAACAAACGACTGCAGTTGATTTCGAAGGGGTCAATGGCCCACAACAAATGGCTGACTTGATGGTTAAATGTCGTGAAGAAAGCCCAGTTGAATTTGCCGGCATCAAAGTCGCTTCAGCAGAAGACTTCCAAACACAAACAGAAACTTTTGCGGACGGTCATACTGAACCCATCAATTTACCAACATCTAATGTTCTGAAATATCACTTAGAAGATGGCACTTGGATTGCGATTCGCCCAAGTGGGACTGAACCAAAAGTGAAATTCTATGTGGGGACATCCGCTGATGATGCCGCAACAGCTGATTTGAAGTTAGCAAACTTCGAAAAAGCAATTCATGAACTTGTAAAATAGATAGGGCTTCTGTTTTACATTTCAGGATAACTTACCTATAATAAAGAACAGCAAATAGACGGACTACTGCGTTAGTCGGTCTATTTTTGTAAGAAAAGGGAGGTAGTTTGGTATGGGTATGCATCAATATTTGCAAGGTTTGAATAATTTGGAGACACTAAATCGCGCACCAGGATTGTTTAAATATCAAGAACATTCCGTTGCAGCGCACTCCTTTAAAGTAGCAGAAATTGCGCAATTATTAGGCGATATTGAAGAAGAAAATGGGCAAACGATTAATTGGCAAGTGCTGTACGAACGCGCACTGAACCACGATTATACGGAACGGTTTATCGGCGATATTAAGACGCCGGTCAAATACGCAACGCATGAATTGCGGATGATGTTGGCCAATGTCGAAAGTTCATTAACCGCTAACTTCATTAAAAATGAAATTCCAGATTTCTTACAAGAACGGTATCAACGTCGTTTGAGTGAAGGAAAAGATGAAACTTTGGAAGGGCAATTATTAGCCGTTGCCGATAAGATTGATTTACTCTACGAGTCTTTTGGTGAAATTGAAAAAGGTAATCCTGAGAATGCTTTTCTAGAAATTTTTGCGGAAAGTTTAAAAACGATTATGCAATACCAAAATCTCGCATGCGCCCGTTATTTCATCCAAGAAATCTTGCCAGATTTACTGAGTGAAGACTTCGCAGATCGAGGGAAGCTAACCCAATTAGTGAGACAGACGCTAGCGGAATAGAGTGCCGTTGTCAGTCGCTCAGATTCAGAGCATTTGCCTAACTTGGCGAATTGACGCTATAAGCGGCGATTTGACAAGTGTAGCAAAGCGCAGGAATCTACTGACAACAGCACGTTCCCACACTTTAGTTAAAACGTGCTTTCATTAAGCATCCTTTTCCGGTTAGCTACACCAGCGCATCATCGACTGCGTCGCTAATCCGTCTGGTTAGGCTAATCCTCAAAGGATAACCGCTTAATGACGCACTCTTTAATCAGCACTCTGGCGAAAGTATGTTCGGTGTGGTAGAATAGTGAATGACTTAAAGGACAAGGAATATTATTCTTTATAAAATCGGTAAGTAGACGTTATGGTGGAGGGCAACTTCTACCCGGCGTCTTCTTTTATCGCTAGCAAATGGTAATGGAGGCTTTTGATGATTGAACGACAGAATGATAACCAATTTGATTTAGTGGCGCCCTATGAACCAGCTGGGGACCAACCAGCGGCAATTGAAACGTTAACTAAGAACTTCGAGGCGGGTGCAAAAGCACAAGTCTTGATGGGGGCGACTGGGACCGGGAAGACCTTTACGATGTCGAACGTCATCAAGAATTTAAACAAACCAACATTGATCATTTCGCATAATAAGACTTTGGCAGGCCAGCTCTATGCCGAGTTTAAGCAATTTTTCCCGAATAACGCGGTAGAATATTTTGTCAGTTACTACGATTATTACCAACCAGAAGCTTATGTGCCTTCAAGTGATACCTACATCGAAAAAGATTCGAGTATTAACGACGAAATCGACAAACTACGGCATTCAGCAACCAGTGCGCTGTTGGAACGCAACGATGTGATTGTGGTTGCGTCGGTTTCATGTATTTTCGGCTTAGGTGATCCGAATGAATATCAAGATCACGTCCTTTCGTTACGGCCAGGGATGGAGATTGAGCGCAATGACTTATTGCGTCAATTGGTGGATATTCAATTTGAACGGAACGACATTGATTTCCAACGGGGCCGTTTCCGCGTCCGTGGTGACGTGGTCGAGATTTTCCCGGCTTCACGTGATGATCATGCGTTGCGGGTTGAATTCTTCGGCGATGAGATTGATCGAATCGTTGAAGTTGACGCGCTAACCGGTGAAGTCATTGGTGAACGCGAACATGTTGCGATTTTCCCAGCAACGCATTTCATGACTAGTGAAGAAAAGATGGAAAAAGCCATTAAGAGTATCAAGGCTGAATTAGAAGGCCGACTAACGGAATTGAAGGCGGACGGCAAGTTGTTGGAAGCCCAACGTTTGGAACAACGAACGAATTACGATCTTGAGATGATGCAAGAAATGGGCTATTGCTCGGGGATCGAAAACTATTCACGGCACATGGAGGATCGTGCGGCGGGGGAACCACCTTATACGTTGCTCGATTTCTTCCCGAAAGATTCAATCATGATGATTGATGAATCCCATGTAACGATGCCGCAAATTCGCGGGATGTATAACGGGGATCGTGCCCGGAAGCAAATGTTAATCGATTATGGGTTCCGATTACCAAGTGCGCTTGATAATCGGCCTTTGACGCTACCTGAATTCGAAGAACACGTCAATGAAATCATGTACGTTTCTGCGACTCCAGGCCCTTATGAAGCTGAACAAACCGATATTCAGGTCGATCAGATTATTCGACCAACTGGCTTGTTAGATCCGAATATTGAGGTCCGGCCGATTATGGGCCAGATTGATGATTTGGTCGGCGAAATTAATGATCGGATTGAAAAGAACGAACGCGTCTTTATTACAACGTTAACCAAGAAGATGGCGGAAGATTTAACTGACTATCTCAAAGAACTGGGGATTAAAGTCCGTTACTTGCATAGTGATATCAAGACTTTGGAACGAACGGAAATTATCCGTGATTTACGGCTTGGTAAGTTTGACGTCTTAATTGGGATTAACTTGTTGCGGGAAGGGATTGACGTCCCTGAAGTCTCGTTAGTGGCGATTTTGGATGCCGATAAAGAAGGTTTCTTGCGGAGCGAGCGCTCATTGATTCAAACAATCGGCCGTGCTTCTCGAAATCAAAACGGGCAAGTCCTTTTGTATGCCGATAAGATTACCGATTCGATGCGCAATGCAATGGATGAAACCAAGCGGCGGCGTTCGATTCAAGAAGCCTACAACGAAGCACATCACATGACGCCGAAGACGATTATCAAACCAGTTCGGGATGCGATTTCGGTTGTTCAATCAGTCGAACACCCTGAAGAAGTCAAGATGACCAACGAGATTGATTTCGATAGTATGTCGAAAGCTGAAAAACTAGAAATGGTAGAACGGTTATCTGAACAAATGCGGAATGCGGCCAAGAAACTGGACTTCG
The DNA here is from genome assembly GCF_046580785.1 of Latilactobacillus sp. VITA-14. Taxonomy (NCBI): domain Bacteria; kingdom Bacillati; phylum Bacillota; class Bacilli; order Lactobacillales; family Lactobacillaceae; genus Latilactobacillus; species Latilactobacillus sp. VITA-14. The sequence goes on along the minus strand of NZ_JBJKTM010000007.1, from coordinate 26,285 downwards.
AACAGGCAGCTACGTTACGGGATACCATCTTAGAGATTAAGAGTGAAATTGATTAAAAGAGGTAAAGCATGGCAAATGATAAGATCGTCATTCATGGCGCAAGAGCGCATAATTTAAAAGATATTGATGTTACAATTCCACGGGATAAACTGGTGGTTGTGACGGGATTGTCGGGCTCTGGGAAGAGTTCGTTAGCGTTTGATACATTATATGCCGAAGGACAACGGCGCTACGTCGAGAGTTTATCGGCTTATGCGCGCCAATTCTTAGGCCAAATGGATAAACCGGATGTTGATTCAATTGATGGGCTCAGTCCTGCGATTTCGATCGACCAAAAAACAACGTCTAAAAATCCGCGTTCGACAGTCGGGACAGTCACGGAAATTAATGATTATCTCCGGCTTTTATGGGCGCGGGTCGGTCATCCAATCTGTCCGAACGATGGGACTGAAATTAGTAGTCAATCCGTTGAACAGATGGTTGATCGTGTCTTAGCGTTACCTGAGAAGACGAAACTCCAGGTGATGTCACCGATTATTCGTGGCAAAAAAGGGCAACATAAAAAAGTATTTGAAAAAATCCAACGAGAAGGCTATGTCCGTGTTCAAGTCGATAGTGAAGTCATGGACGTTAGTGCCGATATCGAATTGGATAAGAATACAAAACACGACATTAATATCGTGGTGGATCGAATCGTCGTCAAAGACGGTGTCCGGTCCCGTTTATTTGACTCGTTCGAAGCGGCTCTGCGCTTATCAGAAGGGTATGCGACTGCCGATATCATCGGTGGCGAACAACTACTTTTCTCAGAACACTATGCCTGCCCAATCTGTGGCTTTACGGTGGGAGCGTTAGAACCCCGCTTGTTCTCGTTCAACGCACCGTTTGGGGCCTGCCCAGACTGTGATGGTTTAGGGGTTAAGCTAGAAGTCGATATGGATTTAGTGATTCCTGATACCAGCAAGACATTGCGCGAAGGAGCCATTGCGCCTTGGAATCCAATTAGCTCTCAATATTATCCACAGATGCTCGAACAAGCTTGCAAGTCATTTAAAATTGACATGGATCGACCATTTAGCAAATTAACACCACGCCAAAAAGACATTATCTTAAATGGTTCTCAGGGTAAGAACTTCCACTTCCATTATGAAAATGATTTCGGTGGTGTGCGTGATGTGGACGTGCCGTTTGAAGGTGTATTAGCCAATATTGACCGCCGTTATCGTGAAACCAATAGTGATTTCACACGGACGCAAATGCGGACGTATATGACTGAATTAACGTGTCAAACCTGTCATGGTGCTCGTTTAAATCGACAAGCTTTGGCTGTTAAAGTGGGCGGCCAAGATATCGCTGCCGTTTCAGACAACGCTATCAAAGAAGCTTTACCATTCTTCGATCAACTTGAACTTTCTGAAAAAGACAGTGTGGTTGCCAAACCAATCTTGAAAGAAGTGCATGATCGGTTAACTTTCTTGATTAACGTCGGTCTGGATTATTTAACGCTCAGTCGGTCAGCCGGGACCCTTTCTGGTGGGGAAGCCCAACGGATTCGTTTAGCCACGCAAATTGGTTCGAACTTATCTGGCGTGCTCTACATCCTCGATGAACCGTCAATTGGTTTGCATCAACGTGATAATGACCGTTTGATCGGGTCACTGAAGAAGATGCGCGACTTAGGCAATACATTAATTGTTGTTGAACATGATGAAGATACAATGCGCGCGGCTGATTACCTGATCGACATCGGGCCCGGCGCTGGTGAACTCGGTGGTGAAGTGATGGCCGCTGGGACCCCAACTGAAGTCGAACATAATCCGAAATCATTGACGGGCCGTTATTTAGCCGGTTCCGAATATATTCCAGTACCGCTAAAACGGCGTCAAGGCAATGGCAAGAAGATTCGCGTGACCGGTGCGGCTGAAAATAACTTGAAGAATCTGACGGTTGATTTCCCATTAGGTGAATTTGTCGCGGTTACTGGTGTTTCAGGTTCAGGTAAGTCAACCTTAGTCAATACGATTTTGAAAAAAGCTTTGGCACAAAAGATGAACCGTAACTCAGCAAAACCAGGTCAATATAAAACAATTACAGGTTATCAGAATCTTGAAAAACTGATTAATATTGATCAAAGTCCAATTGGTCGGACACCGCGGAGTAATCCAGCAACGTACACCGGCGTCTTTGACAATATTCGTGATTTGTTTGCGCAAACCAATGAAGCCAAACTACGCGGTTATAAAAAAGGCCGTTTTAGTTTTAACGTTAAAGGTGGCCGCTGTGAAGCTTGCAAGGGTGACGGCATTATCAAGATTGAAATGAATTTCTTACCAGACGTGTATGTGCCGTGTGAAGTCTGTCATGGCAGTCGCTATAATTCAGAAACCTTGGAAGTCGTCTATAAGGGCAAGAACATTGCCGAAATCTTAGACATGACGGTCGGTGAAGCCACAGTCTTCTTCGCAAACATTCCCAAGATTGCCCGCAAGTTACAAACGATTGTGGATGTCGGCTTAGGCTACGTCACATTGGGCCAGTCTGCCACAACCTTATCGGGTGGAGAAGCCCAACGGATGAAGTTGGCCTCTGAATTACAGAAACAATCAACGGGTAAGAATTTATACATCCTCGATGAACCAACGACTGGCTTGCATACCGACGATATCAAGCGCTTGTTGGGCGTTTTGGAACGGTTAGTTGAAGAAGGTAACACGATCTTAGTGATTGAACATAACTTAGATGTTATTAAGACTGCCGATCACATCATTGACTTAGGACCAGAAGGCGGCGATAAAGGCGGGACAATTGTCGCGACCGGTACGCCAGAAGAAATTGCCAACGTCAGTGAAAGCTATACAGGCCAATATTTAAAACCTGTTTTAGAACGCGATACAGCACGCACAATTGCCGCTCAGGATTAACCAGAAGATGGTTGATAGAATGTGTTTAAAAAGCGGGCGGTTAAGACAGAATGATTGCTGTCTTAACCGCCCGCTTTTTGTTTTGTCAAATTTAGTTGTAGATTGTCCGTAAAAAAAGTATCATAAAGGTATTAACAACGAGAGGTGATTGGGAATGTTTAGAAAAAATGAATGGCACTTTGATTGGTCAGAATTTATGACGGGGATTATTTTCTTAATCGTTGCATATTGCTTGTTTAATCAACCAGGTAAGACATTATCTGGTTTGGTAATCGTGATTGCGATTGCGGCGATTATTCGGGGAATTGCCAAAATCAGTGCATATAGTCGGTTACGTCAAGAGACAGGGATGCGCGCAACGTTAATGTTGGTCGATGCCATTGTCGATGTCATTTTGGGAATTTTGTTTATCTTGAATATTCCAGCTGGAGTGGCTGCTTTAGGTTATATCTTTGCATTCTGGTTCTTGTTCGATTCAATTGTGGCATTATTGAATGTCGGCCATCTCAAGCAATTTAACACAGGCCTATACATCGTTTCGATGATTCTGAATATCTTAGGCGTAATCGTTGGGATCTTATTGTTAATGGATCCAGTGGTGACTGCCGTAACAATGGTGACCCTAGTTGGTTTTTACTTTGCTTTCTTTGGGATTAATGCCATCATCATCGCATTTGCAAGACGTTTATAGTCTCTAAATTTAATGATTGCAGAACAATTTGATTGTTCTGCAATTTTTTTTATGGAAAAAATAAGCTCTTTCAAATGCCTGGACATTAGGAATGAACTCGGTTTAATAGCATTAAATAACACGTGTCGAGAGTTTCGACAGCTTTCAATGACACACCAGGAATGTTACAATGATAAAAGCGAAAACTTAAGGGGTGGTCTGATGACAGATACATTGAACTTAGTAGTGATTACAGGGATGAGTGGTGCCGGGAAAACCGTTGCCATGCAAAGTTTTGAAGATCTAGGTTATTTTTGTGTCGATAATATGCCACCGACATTGCTACCTAAGTTTTGGGAATTGGTTAAGGAGTCCGGCAAAGTGACTAAGATTGCATTAGTGATTGATTTGCGCTCACGTGCTTTTTACGATGAGATCATTGAAATGCTTGCTAGCCTTGATAATACCCAATTCGTGACGACTAAGATTCTCTTCTTGGATGCATCAGATGAGGAATTGGTTTCGCGATACAAGGAAACACGCCGTTCCCACCCACTAGCGATGGAGGGGCGTTTAATGGACGGTATTCAAAAAGAACGGCGCCTGTTAACTGAAATTCGCAATCGAGCACAGATGGTGGTGGATACTTCAACCATGTCACCACGACAATTAAGAGAAAAGATTTTTCATGTCTTCAAGACGTCAGATAATCCGTCATTCCATATTGAAGTGATGTCATTTGGGTTTAAATACGGTTTACCAATTGATGCGGATATCGTTATGGATGTCCGTTTCTTACCGAACCCATACTATGTGCCAGCATTTAAGGAATTAAACGGTTTAGACCAACCGGTTAGAGACTATGTAATGGCGCAGCCAGCGACTGAAAAGTTCTACGAACAATTTAGTGGGCTGTTAAAAGACATCATGCCAGGTTATCTCAAGGAAGGCAAAACAAGTGTGACAATTGCGATTGGCTGTACCGGCGGGCAACACCGTTCAGTAGCGCTTGCCCAACGATTGGCTGATGATTTATCGTTCGATTATCCGGTTGACGTGACCCACCGGGATATGAAGAAACGCAAGGAAACGGTTAACCGGTCATGACAGCTACTAATCGGATTATCCGGGTCATTAAAGGGCGACGACCAAAAGTCGTTGTGATTGGTGGCGGCACTGGACTACCCGTTATCTTAAAGAGTCTCCGTGAACAGAATGCGGATGCTACGGCAATTGTCACGGTTGCCGACGATGGCGGTTCATCCGGCGTTATTCGCGATTACATTAACGTGGTACCACCTGGTGATATTCGGAATGTATTAGTCGCCTTGTCAGATTTACCACAGTTAACGCTCGATATTTTCCAATACCGCTTTAAATCACACGATGCCTTTTTCTCAGGGCATGCGATTGGTAATTTAATTATTGCGGCGTTATCTGAAATGGAATCAGGTATTTTTGATGCTGTTCAACGGTTATCAGAAATGATGGCGGTTGACGGTCATATTTATCCTGCGGCCAATGTTGCGCTGTCGTTGAATGCTGAATTTAAAGATGGCACCCAGTTAACAGGGGAATCTGAGATTACTGCAGCACGCAAGCAGATTAAGCGTGTTTGGGTCTCAAAAACGGATCAAGATGATACTGCAGCACCCGAAGCCGTTCAACAAGTGGTTGATGCGATTTTGGCTGCCGATGTGGTTGTCTTAGGACCCGGCAGTTTGTTTACCAGTATTTTACCGAATCTAATGATTAAAAACTTAGGTGCGGCAGTCAAGCAAACTAAGGCGGAAGTGATTTACATTTGTAATATCATGACGCAAAAAGGGGAAACGGAACACTTTACCGATGCCGATCACGTCCGCGTGTTGAATGATCATCTTGGTCAGAACTTCGTGGACACGGTTTTGGTTAATACCGCACAAGTCCCTGAAAACTATTTGGATCATCAAAAGTACGACGAAATTCTCTGGCCGGTTGAACATGACTTTGATGGCTTACGAGGATTGGGTTGTCGAGTGATTTCCGATAACTTTTTGAAGTTGAAAGATCATGGTGTGTTCCATAATGGACAAAAAGTAGCGAGTGAAATTATGAATCTTGCTTTCCAGGTCAATACAGCTAAGCGAGGTGAATAATCGTGGCCTCATATGCAAGTGAAGTGAAGAAAGAACTGACGCAACTTGAAGTGCATCCTGAACATGCACGAGCGGAATTAGCCGCTTTAATTCGGATGAATGGGTCACTGAGCTTGATGAATCACCAATTTGTTTTAAACGTTCAAACTGAGAATCCGGCGATTGCTCGCCGAATTTATAGTTTATTGAAACAAAATTATCAAGTTGAATCCGAATTACTAGTACGTCGCAAAATGAAGTTAAAAAAGAATAATCAATACATCGTGCGCTTAAAGTATGATACCAATACCGTTTTAAAAGACCTTGATATTGTTGAGGAGGACGGTTTTACCATTCATACAAAGGTGTCAGAAGATGTCATTAATGAAGATCAGCGCGTCCGTTCTTATTTGCGGGGCGCTTTTCTAGCCGGTGGCTCAGTGAATAATCCTGAAACAAGCCGGTACCATCTGGAAATCTATTCATTGTACGAAGAGCATAATCAAGATATTGCGCGCATGATGAATCGTTTTGGCTTAAATGCCAAAACGACTTTCCGACGGAGTGGGTACATCACTTATCTGAAAGAGGCTGAAAAAATTGCTGATTTTCTACAAGTAATTGGTGCTACCAACGCGATGTTGAAGTTTGAAGACATTCGGATTGTGCGGGATATGCGTAATTCGGTTAATCGCTTAGTCAATTGTGAAACCGCAAATATGAATAAGACAATTGATGCTGCTACAAAACAAATTGAAAATATCGAATACTTGCGCGACACCGTCGGATTAGATAATTTACCGGCGAAGTTGCGTGAGATTGCGCTACTCCGTTTGGAATTTCCAGATATTACGTTGAAGGAACTTGGGGAAAAAATGCCGAGTGGGGCAATTTCGAAGTCGGGGATTAATCACCGGCTCAGAAAATTGAATCAACTTGCCGAAGCCCACCAACAGGGGAATGGATAAGGGGCAAAATAAATAGGTAGTGCACAATGTTTGACTTGTACAATATAATTAAGTACAATAACTGAAGGACATTTTATGGAGGGAAATTATATGGTTAAACCAGTATTATTAGATGAACAACTCTGTTTTTCGATTTACCGCGCACAAAAGGCTTACAATCACTTCTACGGTAAGGTATTAAAACCTTACGGATTAACATATCCACAATTCATCGCAATGCTTGCATTGTGGGAACATGGCAAGATGTCAGTGAAAGAATTAGGGCACCATTTAGAACTTGATAGTGGGACACTAACACCGCTTTTGAAACGGTTAGAAGCTGATGGTTGGGTAAGCCGGAATCGTGCATCAAACGATGAACGCCGAGTTGACGTTACCTTAACTGAAAAAGCAGAAAGTCAAAAAGAAGAAATCTACGAACGGGTTGGTGCTTGCACAAACTATCTCGATTTCTCAAGCGATAAGTATCATGAATTACGTCAAGAAATGAATGAAGTTGAACATCATTTGAATGCGATTCAAATGAATAATGCACGTTTTTCATAAAATGACGGATAAAGGGTTCCAAAAGATTTGATGGTACATTGAATTTTTTGGAACCCTTTATCGTACATACAAAAACAGGTGCCCCGAGGGAGGACACCTGTTTTTTATTTTAGTAGTTGACTTAAGTCAGTCATGTCAATTGATTCATCAAAGATATGGTCACCAAGAATGATGGTCGGGACGAATTTAATATTGGCACGATTGGCTTCAGCAATAATTGCGGTTAAATTTTCTGCATTATCTTGTGGCGTTAATTTGAGATTTTGATCGATGTATTTTTTAAATTCATCTGGTGTCAGATCATTACGCCATGTTTTTTGATGTGTAAACAAGAATGATAGTGTTTGCAGCACTATTTCGGGTTGATCAAAAGGTAAATAGGTATGGGCTAAATTCCCCAGTTGTAGATCCTCTTTATCCTTATCAAAAGGTTTGATAATACGTTTTAGCCGACCAGCTTTGACTGCTTCAGTCATCGTTTCTTCGGATTTTAAAAACCACTTGCGGCAATAGGGACAAGCGGCGTTGATAAATTCAATTGATGTTAATGGTGCATCTGGCTGACCAATTGTAATACCGCCGGTGGTTGTCACATTCTCGCTTTTAATCACACTAATATCCATGGAAGACCCTCCTTTAAGATACTGCCAGTATAACAAATTTGGTATAAAAAAGGGCTAGATCAACTTGATCTAGCCCTTTTTTTACTAATCCTCAGAAGAGAACCGGTTTATTATCTACTCTATTTTGGTTGGTTGACCATAATATCGTCAATCAAGCCGTAGTCTTTTGCTTCTTGGGCTGTCATGTAGTTATCACGATCAGTGTCAGCTTGTAATTTTTCGAAGGTTTGGCCTGAGTTGTCTGCCAAAATTTGGTTTAAACGTTTCCGAGTCTTCAAAATTTCGCGTGCTGCGATTTCAATTTCAGTTTGTTGGCCTTGTGCACCACCTAAAGGTTGGTGAATCAAGACAGTTGAGTTAGGCAATGCAAAACGTTTGCCTTTTGTCCCAGCTGAAAGTAAAACACTGGCCATAGAAGCAGCCATCCCCATTGCGATTGTTTGGACATCAGACTTGATGAAGTTCATCGTATCCATGATGGCTAACCCTGCGGTCACAGAACCACCAGGTGAGTTAATGTAGATTGAGATGTCCTTATCTGAATCTTGCGCGTCCAAGAATAATAATTGCGCAATGATTGTGTTAGCCATTTGGTCGTTCACTTCACCAGATAACATGATAATCCGGTCTTTTAGTAAACGAGAGTAAATATCGTAAGCACGTTCGCCACGAGATGTTTGTTCGATAACTGTCGGTACTAACATTGAATTGCCTCCTTATATAAGCCAGAGTAGAATCACTCTGTAGTCTATAAATTAAATTTTACAGCAAAGGTCAATTTTGGTCAAATGGAAAGCCTCTTTTCAGAAAGATTATGGTCATTTTGTGTTCGAACTGAAAATATGGTATACTTAGGAAAGTTAATCAGCACTTATCACTGTAGTATCAAGTATTATTTGAAGACTTTAATCAACTGGAGTAACCATGGAGTTACAAGTAGTGTAAAGAGGCGGCTTACGCTGTTTAAACGAGAAGATATTTAGAAACACAAGAATTTAGACATAATTGAATTAACCCAAAAATAAAAGCGACGTGAATCACACGTCATCTCCACTAGCCATTCGATGCTAGTATGCGTAGCCAATTAGTGACTGGCTACCTGACATTATGTAAGAATTTAATATGCGAAATTAATTAGAAGGCCACCTAGGAATAGGTGGCCTTTGTCAATGGTTTAAAGATTGAGTTGTTCATGAGGAGGACTCAATCTTTTTTAGGCTATATTTGTAAGCGCTATTGTCAAAATGATAATCGCGTGCTATTATATGAAATTGAACCGGTTCAATTCTATTCAATAAAGGGAGAAATGACTGTGAAATTCGTAGATAAACTGTCAGAAAAGATGTTGCCGTTTATTTCTAAACCAATAATCAGCGGCATCTAATTGCAATTCGGGATAGCTTCATTGTGACAATGCCACTTGTTATGGCAGTCTCGCTTATGGTTTTATTAAATGCGCTAATTTTCTCAAACGCCGCTGTTCAAAAGATTGTTGATTTAAGCGGATTAGCTGACCTAGCAACAATTGTGAATAATGGGACGATGAGTATTTTATCAATTGTGGTCTGTTATAACATCGGTGCTAATTTAGCAACGCATTATGTTCGCTCTGGGAAAGTGAACGATCCTGCATTTAGTGCAGTTCATGCTGGTATTTTAAGTTTGGCAACAATGTTTATTTTGATGCCTGTGACGAGTACCGTCACTTTAGCAAATGGGAAAACGGCGGAAGCAACAGGCGTTTTCTTGCAAAGTTTAACCTCGTCATCAGGACTTGCAACAGCGATGTTAGCAGCATTGATTAGTACGGAGTTATTCATTCGTTTTACAAAGTTTGAAAAAATACGAATCAAGATGCCAGAAGGCGTGCCACCAGCAGTTGCAACCTCGTTTAATTCATTGGTCCCAGAAGTCTTGGTTGTTTTGATTTTTGCTATTTTTGTATTTATTTTAAATGTGACAACCGGGTTGAACGTCCCTCAATTAATCGACCTTGCGATTCAAACGCCACTAAAATCGTTTGTATTATCTGTACCAGGGACGTTATTCTTACAATTCTTCTCAGATTTCTTATGGGTCTTTGGAATGCATGGTTCTAGCATTTTAGCACCAGTTCGCCAAGCACCATTGCTACAAGCCATTCAAGAAAATATGGCGGCCTTTTCAGCAGGACATGCGATTCCAAATATTATTACAGAACCTTTTACAAATGCGTTCGGCTTGATTGGTGGGGGCGGTTGTATCTTACCGTTAGTGATTGCCATCTTATGGGCTTCATGGCGGAAAGATCAACGGCAAGTTACTAAATTAGGGTTAACAACTTGTTTCTTCAATATTACAGAACCTGTTATGTTCGGGTTACCAGTTGTTATGAACCCAATCTTCATGATTCCATGTGCCATCATGCCATCAATCAATTTAGTGATTGCTTATTTTGCAACAAGCTTAGGTTTGATTAGTAAAACGGTAGCGGCTGCACCATGGATTACACCGCCTGTTATTCAATCTTTCTTGGCAACTGGCGGTGATTACTGAGCAGCGATTTTAACCATCTTATTAATTGGTTTAGATGTCTTTTTATTCTTCCCATTTGTCATTGCAAGTAACAAAATATTAACTGAGGAATGAGGTTTTTGAAATGCAGTATCCATATCAAGACGCAGCGCTGACCATTCGTGAGCGGGTCACTGATTTACTTTCACGCATGAGTACGCAGGAAAAAATTGGTCAAGTGAATCAACATCTTTATGGATGGGAAACTTTCGAAGATTCTCAGTCATTAACGTTTACAGAAAAATTCAAGGCGCATGTTGAATGGGGCGGCGGTGTCGGTGCACTTTATGGTTTATTTCGCGCAGATCCATGGTCAAAAGTGAACTTTGAAAATGGCGTTCGTGCACAGGATAGTTGGCGAGTTGCTAATAAAGTTCAAGAATATGTCATGGCGCATTCACGCTGGGGGATTCCAGCATTAATTGTTGAAGAATGTCCTCATGGCCATCAAGGGCTTGAAGGAATCTCGTATCCAACTAATATTGGCCGCGGCAATATGTTTAATACGCGGTTAATGCAGCAATCATCGCATTTGATGGCACAAGAACTAGCGCTTAAAGGCGTTAACCTAGCGCTTGTTTCGACGCTTGATTTGGTCAAAGATCCACGTTGGGGCCGTTCAGAAGAATGTTTTGGTGAAGATCCCATTTTAGCGGCGCGAATGAGTGAAGCCGTTGTGGCGGGTTTTCAAGGGGATTTAATTCAAAGTGATGTTGCTTTCTTAGACCAACCTGCTAAACCGCGAACGACTGATGCCATTAGTGTTGTATTGAAACACTGTATTGCGCAAGGTGAAGCCTTGGGTGGCCATAATTCAGGCACCGTCACAATTGGCCAACGTGAATTTTCAGACGTCTATGAACCCCTTTTGAGTAGTGTCAAGAATGCGGCAGGTGTGATGGCTGCTTATAACGATGTGGATGGGGTACCGTGTCATATCAATCAGCCGTTGTTGACTCAAGATTTACGGGATGTAAATGGGTTTCAAGGGATTGTGATGGCAGATGGTGTTGCGCTTGATCGGTTATCAGGAATCTTTGAAACACAACCAGAAGCTGCGGCGGCAGCCTTAAATGCAGGTGTCGATCTAAGTTTATGGGATCAGACATTCCTAACGCTTGATCAAGCCATTGAAAATGGCCTAGTAGACGAAGCTGCCTTAGATAATGCTGCTGGCCAAGTACTAGCGTTGAAATTCCTGTTGGGTCTGTTTGAACAACCCTATGTACAAGCCCCGAATGTGCAATTGACGGCCTTACTTGGAAAATCTGATGCGCTGAATCTGCAAGTGGCACGTGAAAGCATGACGCTTGTTAAGAACAATGGGCTTTTACCAATCCGGAATCAGCCACAAAAGATTGCGGTGGTTGGCCCCAATGCTGATGAATTATATAATCTCTTGGGGGATTATACAGCAGCATAAAGTTCAGCGCGTCAAGCGCAAACAATTTATCAAGCGATTCAAGAAATGTTTCCCGAGTCGGAAGTCGTGTATGCATTAGGCTGTGAGGTGCGTAATTCAATTCATCAAGAAGAGGCAATTGCCAAAGCAGTTGAGCTTGCGCGCGATGCCGATTTAATCATCCCTGTATTAGGTGGTTCCAGTGCACGTAATTTTGATATGGCCTTCCTAAGTAACGGGGCAGTGAGTTCAAAAGGCATCAACATGGATTCTGGTGAAAATGTTGATGTCGCATCACTTAGTCTGGGGGGCCAACAAGAAGTGCTGCTCAAGCAATTGAAAGCACTAGGCAAGCCAATTGCATGTGTCATGGTGCAAGGCCGGCCATACGATTTAACACTGGTAAATGAACTTGCAGATGCTGTATTGATTGCTTGGTTTCCTGGTCAACAAGGTGGTCGCACAATTGCTGAAACTTTAGTGGGACTTAATAATCCAAGTGGTAAGTTGAGTGTGTCTTACCCGCGCAATACCCAGCAACTACCGGCTTACTACTATCAACGCGATGCTGCTAAACAAGATGATTACTATGATGAGGTTGGCCAACCGTTATATCCATTTGGTTACGGACTTAGTTACGACCAATTTGATTATCGACAATTAGCGGTTAAGCAAATGGTTGACAAACTAGTTGTAACTGTTAAAGTAAAAAATAACGGACAGTTTGTAGGTCAAGAAAGTAGTTTATTATTTGTCAAATTAACTGGTGGAGCAGTTATTCAACGAACGAAGCTGTTAAAAGCTTTCCAAAAGAATGCCTTCCAACCAGGTGAAGAAAAGAGCATTACTTTCGAACTACCTGCTGCTGATTTTAATTACATGGATATTGATAATCAGGTGAAACGTGCGCAAGCAGCGACTATTATGGTTGCTGATTTAGCGGAGAAAATCACTTTATCGATATAAGCGGGGAATAAGAATGTCATCTGTTAGAGAAGTCGCTGAATTGGCCGGAGTCTCGGTCGGAACTGTTTCACGGTATCTGAATGGGCAACAGCTTAAAGCAGCTAATCAAGCCAAGATTGCAGCGGCCATTGAGCAACTCGATTACAAACAAAATATTATCGCTAAAGGATTGAAGAACAATCAAAGTTTTTCAATTGGTTTATTGATGAATAGTATTTCAAGTCGATTTGGCGCGGAAGTTGTTTCTGGAATAGAACAACGCGTTGAGCAACAAGGGTATAGTTTATTATTGAGTGGTTTTAGTGACCAACCAGCGTTAATTGATCAAAAAATTGATTATTTAATGGCGCATTCGATTGATGGCTTAATTGTTTTCTTAGCAGGTGAAGAATGGCAAGGAATGGAACGACTAGCGGCACTTGATATTCCGGTTGTGACGATTAATAACCCAAATCAGCTACGCAATGTTGATTCGATTTTATTAGATGATCGCGCAAGTGTGGCACAAGTGATGCAACAAATTATTGATCTCGGACACCAGAATATTGGGATGATTGCCGCTAATCAGGATGATTATGTTGCCCGTGAACGACTGGCAGGTGCTAAACAGACGATGGCAGCTTATCCAGACAGACAGTTACATGTTTTTGAAGGTGACTATTCTCGGACTAGCGGGTACCGCGGTGCCCAAGCATTATTAGCCGAAGGTATTACAGCTTTATTTGTCAGCAATGATAATATGGCCTTTGGTGCGCTCACTTATTTATCAGAAAATGGTATTCGGATTGGCCAAGATTTACTATTTGGTCACTATGATTATGCCGATGAACATCAATTTGGACAGTTGCCAATCCTATCGATTCAACCGCCAACAGAAGCGATTGGATTGGCAGTTGCTAAGTTGTTATTAGATCGGCTCCAAAATAAGACTCAGTCAGATGGTCAAACGATTTTAATGCATCATGAAATCAATGGTCTAAACTGAATCATCGAAAAGGGCGAGTAGAATAATCTACTTGTCTTTTTTGAGTTTAATCCTTAGATTATTAATTTACCCGTCCCCGATAATGGGGTACACTTGTGGTGTACATTATTTTGCATGATTATTGAGGAGGGCTTGGCGTGGCACAAAAAATGATTTTGGATTTAGATACTGGGATTGATGATGCGTTAGCAATTGCTTATGCATTGGGATCATCAGAAGTCGATTTAATCGGGATTACCTCAGAATACGGCAACGTTTTGACTGAACGAAGCGTTGTGAATAGTCAACAAATTTTACATTTATTAGGTCATCCAGACATTCCAGTTTATTTAGGGGCTGGGCATTCGACGACGACGCATGATTTTAGCGTCTTACCAATTAGTGCGGAAATTCATGGTCAAGACGGCGTTGGTGAGATTCATCTGACAGAGCCCCATCCGGAAATGGCAACTGAATCAGCCGTTGATTTTATATTACGTGCTTGTCAGGCGTATGGGGCTGACTTGAGCATCGTGGCAACTGGCCCGATGACGAATTTAGCGTTAGCGATTCAAAAAGATTTACTAACTTTGAAGAAAGTTGGTCAAATCGTGATTATGGGTGGCGCCTTAACAGTTTGTGGTAATGTGTCTCCATTTGCTGAAGCTAATATCAGTCAAGACCCTGAAGCAGCGGACTTACTCTTTAAGAGTGGTTTGCCGGTGACGATGGTGGGCCTTGATGTCACGTTGCGCACACTTTTTACACGCACCGATACGGCAGAATGGCGCGCACTCGGTACACCAGCAGCCAAAGCTTATGCCGATATGGTTGATTACTATATCAAAGCCTATGAAGTCACTTCTCCCCATTTACACGGCTGTGCCTTACATGATCCCTTAGCAGTCGCTGTTGCAATCGATCCTAGCTTAGTCACGACTTTCCCATTGAACTTGAAGACTGAGATAGAAGGCCCGTCACGTGGACGAACAATTGGGGATAATGCCCGCCTAGATGATCCAGCAACGCGGACGGCGGTTTGTGTACAAGTTGATACGCCGCGTTTCTTAACTGAATTTAAATCAAGAATTGGACAATTATTAGCGCAGTAGAATGAGCCATATAGAATTTCAAAAAAGAGCTACGACAAAAGTCAATTTTTTGTCGTAGCTCTTTTTTTATTGTACAGGCGACTAGCAAGAATAAGTCAACTAACATGTAGTGTGAATCATGATTGCTGAGCCAGTCAATTCCTTGATTGGCGATGGCAAAAGCTTTTTGAAAGTGGTGATCTTGATAGAGTGCCAGACTATACAGGTAGAATAAGATATTAATGTTCTCGTCATAGTGCGTGAACCGCCCTGCATTCACAATTGCGAGGACGTGTTCGAAGTCAGTTTGATTAGTATGGGGCGTACTCTTAATAAAGCTGATACTACTGAGAATCAAAATCTCAGTAGGCGTTAAAACTTGTTGGCGCGGTGTAAACGTATAGTCGAGTGCCATTTGTAGTTCCCGTAAACTATCCGTGGTTGTATGAAGTTCTTGGAATACTGCGATGCCATGATAGTAGTAGTAGGTCTGTAAATCGGTCGCCAGTTCAAGGTGTTCGGCCAAGCCAGTTGTATCCAAATAATCTAACATACCGCGATAATCGTGTGCATTGCACAGTTGTTTAATTTGTTGATTAAATTCGGGTTGTTGATCAATTTCGGGATAATGACTTAACAGCGCTTGTTCTAACGGCATATTAAGCCGTTCGCAGAGTTTTGCTAACAAAATGGCGTTTGGAATATAAGTGCCGTTTTCAATATGACTAATCATCGGTTGCAAACAAATATCCTGGGCTAATTGATGTTGGGACAAGCCTTGCGCACGACGAACCGTAGCGAGTTTACGCCCCATGGTCGCGGCAAGTAGATTATCGGGAATAGCTGGCACTACTAACACCTCACTTCATATGATTGCTTTAAATTTAACATGCAATTTTCAAAAAGAAAAGGAGCTGGACTGCATGCCAGTATTGATTATTATATTAGGGTTTGCGTTTATTTTCCAAAAGCCATTAGTGTCTGCAGTTACCATCGTGTTTGGCGCGCTATTGGGTCTTTGGTTACTCAGAGGAATAATCGTCTTGATGATGTTGATAACACTTGGCCATTATTGGCGTCAGAAAAATTAAAAAAGACCGCTGAATAAGCGGTCTTTTTGATTGCTTAGAATTGATAGTCCGGGTCAATAATCAAAACGGGTTTGATTGTTTCACCTTTAATAGAGGCTTCGTTGGCAGTGTTGATGTCTTCGAATTGATAAAATTTTTCGGTTTTATCAAAGGGAAACATGCCTTGACGGTAGAATTTGATTAAACGAGGGACGTCGATTTGCGGAATGGAGTCACCCATGTTGACGCCGACGACGGATTTGTCGTTGACACATAAGTCGTTCCAAGTATCAAGATCGATGTGGTTTGGGGTTACGGCAATTGTTGCTGACACCCCACCTTGGCAAAGCGCCTTAATTGAATCTTCCATGACTGGTGTAATCCCCGTGGTATCGACACAGAAGTTCACGCCGCGCCCATTTGTGAGGGCTTGGATTGCTGCGACAACGTCGTCTGTTTGACGACTGTTAATCGTATCGGTTGCACCGAGTTCTTTAGCGAGTGCGAGCCGGTCGTCGATGATATCGACAGCGATCACTTTCGTACAGCCCGAAATTTTACCGGCCATCATGGCTGCGAGTCCAACAGCACCAGTCCCGAAGACGGCGATTGTGTCGCCAGGCTTTGGTTTTAAAGTATT
Source organism: Latilactobacillus sp. VITA-14 (assembly GCF_046580785.1). NCBI lineage: Bacteria > Bacillati > Bacillota > Bacilli > Lactobacillales > Lactobacillaceae > Latilactobacillus > Latilactobacillus sp. VITA-14. The sequence continues at coordinate 9,754 of NZ_JBJKTM010000007.1, read as the reverse complement.
TAAAACAGTGCCACTACCGGTCACGTATCCACAACCGAGTGGTCCGAGTTTGCGTAAGTCTAAATCGTCAGGGACTTTAACCGCATTTCGTTCGCGGATAACGGTTGTGGTTGTGAATGAAGATTGATCGAACATATCGGCAACGTGATGGTCATTTTCAGTAAAGTGGGAACTACCATCAGGGCGCACGCCGGATAAGTTATTTTCTGCGTAGTTGAGGTATTGTGTTGGAACGCCTTTGAGACAGTTTTCACAGATGCCACATGCGTAGAATGAGAGAACGACATGGTCGCCAACTTTTAAACTTTGAACGTTTGAACCGACTTTTTCAATAATCCCGGAACCTTCGTGGCCGAGGACGATTGGATAGCCAATAATGGCGTCGCCTTTACGAAGCGCTTCGTCTGAGTGACAAATCCCACTAGCCACCATGTGGACTTGAACGTCGTCTGGGTGGAGTGGTGCGAGTTCGATGTTATCTTTAATGACAAATGGTGCGCCTTGTTGTTCAACAACAGCTGCTTTAATTTTTATGCAATGACCTTCTAACTTAATTATTTAATTCACAAGATTATTATAGCATTGTTGAAATCGTTTTCAATTAAAAATTGACATTGGCGCTAAAATTGCCAACCATGTTGTTCTAAGTCCCACTGGCGCTTAGGCAGACCACTCACATACGGGTTACCAGCGACATAATAGCGATAAGGAAGTTGACCACTCGCTGCTTTATAATTGACCCCGATTCGTGGCGCGGTGACAATTGATTTGGGGTGGCGACGATGCGCTAAATCAATCATTAAAGGGGCGTCCGCCACATTTTGAAAAGTCAGTTGTTTATCGTGAATGCCGAGGGCGCCCATTAATTTACCGGGGCCGTTAGTCAGTTCGACGCCAGGTTTCGGGCGATTGAGGCGCATTTGTTCAATGCCGTGGGTCGGTTCGATGGCGCGAATCAAGACGCCTTGTGGTTGATCCACTGCTTGGGTCACGATATCAAATAGAAAGAAACCGCGTAATTGATAGATATAAATTGTACCAGGCTCATGATAGAGCGGCTCGCTAAAGGGTGTGCGGCGCCCATTGTAAGCATGCGCGGCAGTGTCATCGGTGCCGACATAGGCTTCTGCTTCCACAATGAGGCCGCCAAGTGTGCCTTGGTGGCTGGTATAAAGCAAGTGAGTTCCTAATAAATCTTGCGCGATGGCTTGGGTAGACCGGTTCGTAAAAAATGATGGTGCTGCTGGTTGGCTTGGTGTCATAATTAAAACCTCCGAGTTAAAACGAATCAGCTTTATTTTAACACCAAAGACATGACACTTGTCATCTGTAAGTCATGACAAAATCGTCTAACGACAAAACGGAATCACTTCTATACTAGGGTTATTAAATGAGGTGATGACAATGATTGAAATTAAACAAGTGACAATGCAATTCGAACAACAAGTTGTTTTAAATCAGGTAGACTTAAGTGTTCAACCTGGTGAGATTGTTGGCTTAGTGGGTGCAAACGGCGCCGGCAAGTCAACATTGATTAATTTAATTTTAGGCTGACTCCAACCAACGGCTGGCGAGATTCGGATTTTAGGTCAGAAGCCAACGGAGAAAGAACATTTCAACTTATTGGGTGCGATGATGCAAGGAAATGTCCGACTGGATCGGGTCAGTGTCATCGAAGAATTAGAATTGGTTTGCAGTTATTATCAACAGCCACGGTCAGTCGCTGAATTATTAACGCTAGCTGATTTGAAGGCACAGGCTCATAAGATGGTGTCCCAACTTTCAGGGGGTCAATTACGCCGCCTCTCCTTTGCTTTAGCCATGGCAGGCAATCCGGATTTGCTATTTTTGGATGAACCGACCGTTGGAATGGATGTTGGCAGCCGACAAAAATTCTGGCAGCAAATTGAACAGTTAAAAGAAGCCGGCAAGACGATTATTGTCACGTCGCATTATTTAGAGGAAATTGAACACATTGCAACCCGGATTTTATTATTGAAAGATGGCCAGTTCCAATTCGATGGTGACTTGGCAACATTACAACAACAATTTAAAGGAACGCAGATTCGTTTTACGACTGATTTACCAGCAGCTACTTTTGCAAAATGGCCAGGCGTGATCCGCGTGACGAAGACTGGGGCCAAGGTGCTGTTGCAAGTTACCAAGAGCGATCCGATCTTAAGTCAATTAGCACCAATGATGGGGATCCAGGTTCATGATGTGCAGGTTCAAGCAAGCTCATTAAATGAAATTTATAGCGAAATGATGGAGGACTAAAAAATGCAAACAATGATGGTACAAACAAAAATAGACTTTAAACGCGCATATTGGCGTAATCCACGCTTTGTTATTTTTTCACTCTTAATGCCGATTGCGTTTTATCTCTTGTTTACGAAAGTAATGAAACAGGGTGTGATGAATGCAGCATTCAATCGACAATACATGGTCAGTATGGCGACCTATAGTTTAGTTCTCAGCAACACGTTTACTTTATCGACATTACTTTATAATGACGCACGGGATGGCTTGGTTTCCTTAATTGATTTATCACCAACCAGTCATCGGACTTATTATGGGGCTAAGTTGTTGAACTTAGGCTTAATCAATGCTTTAACGATCGGCGTCATTTTCATAGTTGCTGGGATTAGTAATCAAATTCATTTAGTGTGGTCCAGTTGGTTATTAACGGCGGGCTGGTTGTGGTTTGCCAGCATCCCCCTTTGTTTAATTTCATTTTTAAAAGATGAAAATCAGATTCAACTGGTGTCTAATTTGTTAGCTTTCCCCTTAGCAATTTTAGGGGGATTATGGTGGCCAACAGAAATAATGCCCAAAACAGCTCGCGTGATTGGCAAGCATTTGCCGGTTTATCCGATTAATCATATTGGCCAAGCGCTGATTGCGCATCAACCCGCACACTTGGGTGAATATGGCATCACGTTGCTCTGGGCTGGGTTATTACTGGCAATTGTCGTATACTTAAACCATCATAAAAGAGGAGCGATGCATGCATGAATTTTTTTAAACGCTACATTGCCATGCCACCCCAATATGGCTTATTTCCATATGTTTGGTTGATTTTCTTGCTCTTTCCAATTGGTTATGCGTTTCCGTATCAAACGGTTAAGCAGCAAGCGATTATGGGCTTGATTCTGATTTTCTTGGTGGCTTATCGCAATGGGTATGTCGCATCGCGGTATCGCACATTCTGGATTATCTTACAAATGGTGACCAGTGCGATTTTAGCAGTCATTATCCAGGCGTTTTATCTGAATATTTATACTGCCTGGGTGTTTGGTTCGATTCCCATGCGCCGCCGAAGTTTCTGGCGCTATTACTACGCTTATCTGTTGTCACTAATCATACCAGCGGTCACCCTATATTGGTATTATGGTGGTCATATGGGACGCGATGATCTGATTGGCTTAATGGTGTACGGCTTGTTCTGCATCTTTTCACCATTTGCGGCTAGCTCGATTCAGCGTTTTAATCGGAAAAATCGCCAATTAACGCAGACCAATCAGCGATTAACCGATATGATTAAGCAGAACGAACGGCAACGAATTGCACGGGATTTACACGATAATTTAGGTCAGTCATTTTCAATGATTACGCTAAAAGCGGAATATGCACGTAAATTATTGGCGAAAAAACCGGACGCGGTACCCGAACAACTACTCGAGATTGAACAAGCCTCCCGTCAGAATTTAAAAATAGTGCGTGAGATTGTCGCTGGTTTACGCCAAGTGACCGTTGCTGAGGAATTGATCAATCAAGAACGGAATCTCAGCGTTGCAGGCATTTTACTGCTGACTAAAAATGAAGACCAACTTGAAGGGATTCCACAACAAAATCAACAAGTGCTTGCGCAATGTTTACATGAAGCCGTGACCAATATAGTTCGCTACAGTCAGGCAACGGAGTGTTACGTGGTTTTTAATCGAACCGCAACGACTTTTCAGATGCAGATTGAAGATAATGGTCGCGGATTGAGAAGCGAAGATCAATATAAGAGTCATGGGATTGTGGGCATGCGCGAACGGTTAGAAACGATTGATGGAGAGTTGATGGTCGATGGTCGCCGGGGCACACAGTTGACGATGACGGTGCCACTTAAGATGGAGGGAAGGGCATGATTAAACTTTATTTGGCAGAAGACCAGCAACTATTGAATACCGCTTTAGCGGGCATTCTGGATTTAGAGGATGATTTGACGATGGTCGGAACCGCCGTCAATGGACAAGTCGCACTTGATCAGATTGAAACCCTCCAACCAGATGTTGTTTTGTTAGATATTGAGATGCCGGGCATGACAGGGCTTGAGATTGCGCGCCAACTACATACGCGTCAGCCACAGATTAAGGTGATTATTCTGACGACTTTTGCCCAACCGAGTTATTTCAAGCAGGCTATCAGCACCGAAGTGGCAGGGTATCTATTAAAAGATGGCCCGAGTGATGACTTGATTGTGGCGATTCATTCGGTCATGAAGGGCAAAGTTGTTTATGCGCCAGAATTAGTTGTTGGGCTGACAACGCAAACGAAGAATCCACTGTCTGAGCGGGAAACGGAAGTATTGCGTGCGATTGCTAATGGGTTGAGTACGAAACAAGCCGCCGAATCATTATTTTTATCGGATGGAACGGTTCGCAATTACATGTCGACGATTTTAAGCAAATTGGATGCAAGCAACCGCGTTGAAGCAATTCAGATTGCACGGCATAATGGCTGGCTGTAAGAGGCAGTAAAATTGCCTCTATCATGATTGTTCTCTATGATGAAAGCAAACAAGGAGGACGAAACAATGGCATTAGCAAATTTGCATAAATGGGCGTTTTTCTATTTTTCACCAGACTTTTCACCTGAATAAAATACGGTGATTAACCGTAATCCAATGGGAACGTGCGAGATGATTACCGTCGGGTTCGATCCACGCGCTAAAGAAGATGGTTCAATTATTGAAGTCGCTAAGCAATTGAAGGCAGAAGGCATTCAATTTATTGAACTCTGTGGGGGGCTTCGGACCAACCTGGACGACTAAAATTAACGAAGCACTAGACTTCGCCATCCCAGTCGGAGCAGTCATGTATGGTCCAGAATTCAGAAAACAATTGTTTGAAATAATGAACTAAAGAGTGCGTCAAAAGCGGGTATACTGCGAGCATTAGCCTAACAAGACGAATGATTGCTGAAAGCAATCATTTGACTTGTGTAGCTAAGCACAGCAGTATGCTTTTGAAAGCACGTTTCGGATAAGAGTGCGTTCAAGCTGGTCAACTTTTGAGCATTAGCACAGGGAAGCGAATTAGCGACGCAGTCGATGATTTGATTCACAGCGCTAAACGCAGGAACGTGGTTTGAAAAGCACGTTTAGGGTTAACCGGAAGGGTATGACTTACAGAGCACGTTTAAACCAAAAGCGCCGGCAAAATTAATTTTGTCGGCGCTTTTTTAGGCTTATTATTTAACTTTTGACTGATGATTTGGTATAATCTACTTATTAAATGTAAGGAGGCGTGTCATGCAAAAAGGGCGGCAGTTCTTAAAACTTAGTGTTAGTGCAATTTTTATATTCGGGGTGTTCTTATTATGCCAAGTTTCGGGGGTGCAAGCCAAACAGGTTCTTCAGCTTGGCGCGCAAGCACCACTAGATACCATTGATATCTCGACTTCAACGGGATATGGTCAAACAGGGAACATTTATGAAAGTTTATTCCGGCTTGGTGAGAACGGTAAAATTGAACCAGGCTTAGCGAAATCGAGTTCAGTTTCAGCTGATGGTAAGACGTGGACATTTAAACTGCGTGATGCCAAGTTCAGTAATGGTGACCCGATTCGGGCGCAAGATTTTGTCTATTCATGGCAACGGACATTGAAACCAGAAACCAAATCACCTTATACAAACCTTTTCAGTAATATCCAAAATGCCTCAGCGATTGCAAAAGGTGAGATGGCACCAGACCAACTCGGCATACGGGCAGTGGATGAGCACACGTTGGAAGTCACATTATCCACACCTGTGGCTTACATGAAAACCTTGATGGCTTATCCATTATTTGCCCCACAGGATCAAAAAGTGGTTGAAAAATATGGTAAGAAGTATGCGACAAACGCGAAATACATGGTGTACTCTGGTCCGTTTAAGTTAGTTAACTGGAATGGGACGAGTGAGAAGTGGCAATTTGTGAAGAACAATCAATATTGGGATCGCAAAAAGGTAAAATTAGACCAAGTCAACTATACCGTGTTAGAAAATACCAGCACCGCGCTTTATCTTTATCAGGAAAAGAAACTGGATTTAACCCAGTTGGATAATCAACAAATTGATAATTATCGGGATGATAAAGCATTCCACAGATATCCTTATGCGTTGACGAACTACATTAAATACAACTTCAAATCAGTAGATGAACAGAAAAAAGCACTTTTGAATAACCAAGACTTTAGATTGGCGATTTCGTTAGCGATTAATCGTAAGACGTTGAATAACCGGCTATTCGGTTCGAAGAAAAACGATATTACTGGTTTCGTGCCAGTGGGCTTAGCCGATTCCCCTAAGAAGGTGGACTTTGCTAAATCACAAGCCGTGCCAGATACCGTGGATTACAATCAAAAATTAGCGCTTAAACATTGGCATGAAGCATTGAAATCGACTGGTCAAAAGAAAGTTGCCCTCACCTTAACGCTTAATTCCGATGATGCCAACGCGTCATATGTTGGTCAATATCTCAAAGGTCAACTTGAAAAAGTCTTACCAGGATTCAAGTTGACATTAAAGACCGTGCCAAGCCAAGTTTCAGCGAGTCGTGATAAAAAAGGCGACTATGATTTATTACTCGCAGGTTGGGGGGCAGATTTCAAAGACCCAATTTCGTTTTTAGAAATCATGTTACCAGGGGCTGCAAGTAATACCGGTGGCTTCGACAATCCAGAATACAAAGCTGCCCTTGACCGCGCAATGAATGCCGATGCGAACGATCCTGACAAACGTTGGGCGGACCTCGTGACAGCTGCGCAAGTCATGAATAAAGTCCAAGGGATTACACCACTCTATCAAAATGATACGGCATACTTGAAGAATCCAAAGGTCAAAGGCGTTGTGCATAACACAGCTGGCGCACAATGGAGCTACAAGACGGCTTATATTAAATAGCGTGTGAATAATCAGCCAGTTATAGCCTGAGGATTAACAAGAAAGGCGCAAGTCCAAAATCTATTTTTGGGCTGGCGTCTTTTTGTATAAACAAATCATTATGGTTCTGAATTTTGCTGTGCTAAAGTGAGGGTATTCAATAAAAGAAAGAGGGACCTTAAATGGCAAAACAATATGAAACAACGATGATTAATGAAGGGGGCCGCAATGGCTTCGTTTATTCACCCGATCAAGCAAAGAAATATGTAATCAAGTCACCAGGGACAGACCCATCAGGGAAGAGTACAAATCCAGAGCAACTCTTTGCAGCCGGCTATAGTTCTTGCTTTAACAGTGCCTTAGATGTTGTCCTTAACCAAGAACATATTAAAGGCGAACCCACGATTAAGGCGACCGTTTCCCTTTATAGTGATGGCCCTGCCAATTATTATATTGGTGTTGATCTTTTCGGTCACATCGAAGGTTTATCAGAAGAAGAAACAATGAAGTATCTCAAAAAAGCAGACGAAATTTGCCCATACTCAAAGGCAACTCGTGGCAATATTGACGTCACGATTAATGTGATGTAAATCATCAAAAAAAGGAATCAGCGACTGCTGATTCCTTTTTTGGTGGTTAAGCTTTCGATGAATGTGGTTTGCCTTCTTGTTTGAGGACGGATTGCATGGCTGGGTCTTGTCGCATGTGTTGATCAAAACGGTCCAGATTAGGGAAGTCAGTCAATGAAAATGCGAGTCGTCGACACCAATTGGTCATGACGAATAGATAAGCATCAGGAGCACTGAATTGATTAGCAACTAAGAAGGACTGGCCCGCTAACGCTTTTTCAATATAAGCGAGCCGTGGGAAAACCCGTGAACGGACTAAATCTTGGCTTTCGGGTGTATTGGGGAGCCAATTGCCTTTACGAAATGGTGAGATGAAGTTCTTATGCAATTCGGTGGCGATGTAATTCAACCACATGCGTTGTTGCCAGTACTGTTCAGTGGCATAGTCCGCCATTAATGGCAGCGAACTTTGGTGACTAATGTATTCCAAAATAACGGCGCATTCAGTCATGAAATCGCCCGATTCAGTTTGTAAGGCTGGGATGTAATTCTTCGGATTGAGTTGATGATAATCACCAAGTGATGTGGTATGGGTATCTAAGTTAACGGGCGTAACGGTGTAGGGTAGCCGACTCTTCTCAAGTAAGATATGTGCGCTAAGTGAGCTAGCACCAGAAACATAAAATAAAGTATTCATCAATCCAATCTCCTTTTAGGAATCCCCCACATTGTAGGGCTACCGAAGATGAATTGCAATGATGGTGGATTATAATGGAATTGACGAAAGATACTGTAATTGCTTTTTTGAAAGCGTTATAATAACGTTGATTAAAGATTGGGGGGATCAGTGATGAGTATGAAAGACTATTTTAAATTTTTTACGAGCACCACTTTGACGGGCGATAATAATCGTGCGTATTTGATGACAGTGACGCGGGCAATCGATTCTGAGCAATTGAAAAGCGTGCTGGGGGATACTGTGACTTATTTTAATCAGTACGGTGACGGCTTTCAGTTTACTTCGCCGTTTACGATTGACCAGTTGAATCCAATCGTCACTGAACAAACTGATTTACAACCGACTGAATTTACGATTATCAACCGCGCAGGATTACATGGGATTGGCAATATTCTTGCCTAAAAAAGGGATTGAGACAAACGTTGTGTTTGTCTCAATCCCTTTTCTGATGGTCAAATCTAATCGTCTAAGCGTGCTCGGGAAATCCCAGACTTCCGTCACATTCTTTTAATTTCTAGCATATTTATGTTCATCGGCATAGCTGAAAAAATCGGCTTTGGCAGTATAATCACCGCGATAAACGCCGTTCCAACCAGCACGTTGGCCAAACGCGCCTAAATCAATCAATAGGTGTTCTTCATCCTTGGTGAGATGAATCTTGCCAAAGCCAACACTATAGATGTAATTGGCCAGGCGATTGACGAGTGCCTCGGGATTCTTAACCGTATCAATTTTGAGGTAGACCTGTAGTAAAACATCGGTAATATCTAACAATGCATTTGATTTATCCGGATGCGCCATTAGACTGTTGTAAAGTGTATGGATGTTTTCTTTTGCAATTGATTGACTTATCATTTATACCCCTCCAAATAACAATAATTCACACTAGTTATAGTTCCTTTTTAGTTATTTGTCAATGATGTAGATAAGCGTTATGATTGTCTCAACAGTTGATTAAGAGTAAGGGACGATTGAATATGAAATGGTATGCAGGTGGACAGGAACGTGGGCATCGAGCAATTACAATGATTAAGGCATTATTAAACGACTTGAAACAAGATGACCAAACGGCACCATTACAATCAGTTTTGCGTAGTTGGTAGATTGTAAAATTAATCCGAACGCTGTTCGGACAAAAAAGATCAGCTTCCTTTAAAATGGTGTTTACCACAAACCCATCTTTTAGGAGCTGATCTTTTGTCTAGTATAACCTATTCCGAACGAATTAAAATTGAAACCTTTTGTGAACTAGGGCTGTCCAATATCCAAATGGGCGTTCGGCTGAACCGATCACCGTCAACAATTTCTTATGAA
>NZ_JBJKTM010000006.1:0-87360 GCF_046580785.1 Latilactobacillus sp. VITA-14 | reverse complement strand
TTCTTCCCGAAAAAGACCAATTTTAGCCAAGTAACGACTGATGAGATCCTAGCAGCACTTGAACTAATTAATCAACGACCATTAAAAATACATCATCAACAGACTGCCATTGAAAGATTCCGGGCTTGTTCGGATTAAACTTGTAAATTGCCGTTATAAAATAAAAAAGACCACCCAACGGCAGTCTTTTATAATCATAATGAGATTTGAGCTGTGATAAATTTCGCTAGGACTATTTTCGAGGATAAAAGCCGGCGTGTCCTTAACAAAGTGCGAGATTTTTGCGACGATATCTGCAGCAGCACAGTCTTTGATGGTCAACTTATGGCGTGAACCATTCGTAGAACCAAAGGCAGATAATGTGTCATTTTGTTGGAGCACAATTTTTGAGCCCTCGTTAAAGAATAACTTAACCATAATTTAAAATCACCTTTCGTAAGTAAATCATATAATATTGATAAGAAAATCACAAGGATAATTAACAATTCAATACCCTTAATATTATCCAGTGCAATTACTTTTCGGAAAATTATTCGTTAAAAGAAACTACTTTTTCTAATATTCAAACGCCATTTCATTAACCGATTCTTCCAAGCCTTCGACAACTTCATTTTGTTCAATGAACGTTAACCAAGTTTGATATTCTTTGGCGTGTTCACCACGAATGTTGAATGCCATTTTCACTTGAATACTAGCGATAAATTCGGCGACCATTTTATCAACGGCCCGATCGACCTTATTCTCGTTCCAACGTTTGGCAGGTTGGCGTTTTTGGTTCTTTTCATTTTGGTAGTCTAAACCTTTGGCTCGAAATGTATTGATGACGCGGGAATGTTCTTCAAGATAGGCCTGTAGTTCGGCATTGTTCATAGTCGTGCTCCTTTAAACTCTAATAGTTAGCAAGTAAAGATTTTAGTTCAGCTTGGGCAGCGGTGTCTTCAGAAACGGCAAAGGCAAGTGGTTCTGAGTAAGCTTGTTTGCCGTCATCTTTTAGTTCGCTGAAACCATCATTAGTTGATGTGAGGTGACCATTACCTAATTTAAGTTCATACACGACGCCGTTATCACCAAGTAGGTATTTGCTAACCGGTTTGTCCATTGCCATGTTAAGGCTGTAATTATCCGCGAATGATCCACGATCTAAATTGTCTTTACCGACTGTTCCATCCAAAGCGGTATAAAAGACACAGCCACCAATTGCATGAACAGGGTAGGCATTAAACCCTGGGCTTGCTGTCCCAGGTTGAACTAAAATGCGGCCATCAGGTGAATTGGCAAACCAATCGCCAAATCCGGCAGCACCGTGGTCAAAATACCAATCACTGACGGCCATGTTTCCGATTGTGGCGCGTTCAGCCGCCCACGCTAGAAAAGCTTGATTAACAGAAGTTTGTTGGTCGGCAGTGAGCGCTTTTTTAGCGCTTGTTGACTGATTAGATTGTTGTTTAATAGAAGCTTCTTTCGAGCTAGCGATTGATCGACGCTGATTGCTTTCTTTTGCTTCTGATGAGGCGCGATAGCGTGCTAAACTTTCGGAGTGGGTTGCGGCTTGTTGATCAGGTTTAATTGACCGACAACTAGCTAATGAAAGACTACTTAAAGTAATGAAAGTGACTGCAATGGTTCGTTTACGCATGTTAAATCCCCCAAGTTAATGATTAATAAGTCATTGCACGGTGTCCCTGTGGTGCAGCAATTTTCCAGAATTTATCAAATGAGATTTTTTTTCGTTTGCCGGTATATGGATCGTTAAAGGTAAATGAATTTTGATCATAGCCAATTAATAAGACGGAATGCGCTGGTTGTTTATGGTAGTTAATCCAAGCGACAATTGGTTTCTTTTGTTTTAAAGTAGCTTTGAGCGTGCTAATCGGTTCGTCCGATAAATCGGTGAAACTGCCGAGATATTGATAGAAGAATCCTGTCCAAGCAGGAGGATACATAGTGTAGCCAGTATCATCGTATGGATTCCCCCAAAAGCCGACCTCCATATCGCCATCATTGACATAAGGGATACTATCGGCCACTTCTGTTTTGCTCATGTCAACGCTACGGTAATCTAACAGCATGGCAACAGCCGTAATTTCACAACCGGTTGGTAATTCAGGAAATTGTGAAATGGGTGTGATGTCGAGCATCGTTTTTTTGGGTGTTTTTTTCTTAACAATTTTTTTGGGTGTTTTTTTCTTAACAATTTTTTGGGGTGTGGTTTTATGGAAGAACCAAATCCCGGCCTCACTTCTGGTCGGTCCTGTGAAAAACCATAAAAAAAGGGTGGTAATCAGTATTAAAACGACTGCCACGCGCTTGTAAAGGTGTTTTGGCATTTGATAATCCTCATTCTAAATTTAGTCGACGAAATAAATATTTAAAATAGTATAGCATTTAAAGGGGCGTAATAGCTATAGCCGCTCACGGATTTCAACTGTGATGGAATCGCCAATTCTTTTTTGAGTTGTGCACGGATGTCTTTGCGGCCCCCAAGAATGTAACAAATGTTGCCATCTGGATTTTTAAGTCCCATATTGACAATACTGCCATCATAGGGAATTTGTTGGTCGAAAAGGGTGTGGACTTTTACACGACCCTTCCCAAAGATTGCGCGGATATCGCCAGGAAATTAGACATATGCACCGCCTTTACCAATCGTCGCGGCTTGGATTGAGGCTGTAAAAGTATAAGTTTGCTCGGTCATCGGTCAGAACTCCTTTAAAAAAAAGTCATTAAAAAAAGTGACCACGGCAAATTCAGTCGTCACTTTTAGTGATTATTGGAAAAAGCGCATTAATTGGCGATTAAAACTTGCCCACCAAGTGTTTGGGTGCAAAAGGGTTGCAACGATTGCTTGGCGATGTTGTAAGAACCAGCGCTTAATATTTTGATCAGACAATTTAGTGATATCAAACGGCATTTCGAACCACTCCTAAACTACCTTTATTATATATTAGAAATGGGACACGTCAAAAACAAAGCATTAAACTTAACCAATCTTTAAACCGGCTTAAGGCTTAATTAATAAGACGTTGGTGTTAGAATGAACACTGATGAATTGTGCAACAGAACCGATTAAGAGCCGCTCAAAGGCACCCTTACCACTGACACCGAGAACTGTTAAATCAATATGAGCTTCTTCTGGGATGGTAAAGGCTAATTCACGACGTGGCGAACCCACTTTAAGGATGGCTCGTACGTTAGGGACACCGTGTTCTTTAGCGAATTGCACCTTTTGATCAAGATACGATTGAACGAAATGTTTTTCAGATGTCGTTGTTTCAGCAGGGTAAGTTATGCGTGCATTTGTGTAAAGGGTATCTGGAATAATTTGAGCCACAACTAATTCGGCATTATTGCGTTTAGCAATTTCAATCGCCTCACTGAAAGCGCGTTCTGATAACTCAGAACCATCTAAACCGATAAGAATATGCTGATAATTAAACATAAAAAAGACCTCCTTTATTTACCTTCAATATAGCATTTTAAACGAAGAAACGCCATAAATAAGCACTTTAAATTCGATATGGGATAGCTGGTTGAGTGGCTATAACAATTTGGCACCACTAATTTGTGCCGACCGTATCGTTTACTTTGATTGAACTGCGCCCTATAATAAAAATGTGAATAATTTCTCCCGAAATTTTTTAACCACTATATAAAAAAAGAGCCGTCGAATCGTAGATTCGGCGGCTTTCTTTTTATAAATGATTAATTGAAAGTTGTGTGACTTGTTGCTTGTTGTTATTGGTCGTCATAACGGTATAGCGAACTTCGCGATCCGTCAGTTGCATTAATGACCCAGGTTTCTTAAGTGAGCGGTCGACCAATTCAGTAATCTGGGTTGGTTTGGTTCCGATACTTGTTGAAAAGGCGAGGACGTAGTTTTTAAACGTTAGATTCTTACCTGCGTTGAGAGCTTTAATTGAGATCCCCAGTACTTTGCTATCACTGACGTTCATAGCAATCACGTTGTTGCTGTCAACTTGATCAGTGCGAATGCCTTCAAGTGGATTCGCTTCGAAAACGCCCAGTCCTTTTTGTTGGGCAATCGGATTATAAATCTGAATAAAGTTCGGCCATTGCACAATTTCTTTTGCGACAGGGCCTTCAACATAAGTTGGATTACGCATTTCTTCATTATCAGTAAGTGTAATCCGGTACTGCTTAGCTTTGTAAGGGACTTCGAATGCGAAAGCATCATCGGTTGTTTTAGTCGTATGAATGGTATCACCGATTTGCCAATAAACCTTTTTATGTTTAGTCTTACCAGTGATTTGCGCATTGAAGCCACTGTTTATTTCGTGGAGCTTTGCTTTAACCGGATTCCCACAAGCGGTTAAAATAAAAGTTAGACCTAAAATCATGAATAATAATTTGACGTGACGCATTTCTCACACTCCCAATCGATAATGGGGTTAACTATGAGTCAAAAAATAAAAGACTCCCCAGTCTTCTACTTCATTGTAACCCATTTCATCTTTTTTTCAAAATCACCATATTCACTATTTAATACTACTGTAAGAAAATTTCAACTTCTGAATTGCGCGGACATGTCGTTGATTAGCCTTGTAAACATCATCAGTGTATTCTTGGAAAGTTCCGTTTGGACGGGTTGCAACAGAGACGAACGACCTAGTCTTGGATAAGACATCTTTGGCATAAACGAGTTCTTGGCGATTGTTATCAGTCGCGTAGTCTTTCATTTTTTGGTAGTCACCTTGAGCACTGACATAGTAATCATCAGCGTCATCGAGTTTTCCTTGTGCTAGTAAACGCCGACCTTCAGCAGCAACAGCACTATCATGATCGTTATAATCAACATTTGCGACGTTAACTGTTCCGTTTTCTGTTAACTCGCCCCAAACTTTATTATACTTTTGAGCGATGAATTCAGTGGCAACAGTCGATTTTTTAATATGTTTGATGAATTGGCGTTCAGCTTTATCGAATTTTTTATCTTTCTTTTCAATCTTCGCTAGTTCTTCGCGGTGTTCTTTCTGAGCCATGTAGAAGTTATAGCCAACAGGAGATGCCGCGATAATCAAACCAATCAAGCAAATAATTAGAGGGGCTTTAAGCCGTTTTTTTAAAATTAAGAAAAATAGGAGCAGGATAATGCCAAATGCAAAGACAGCAAGGCCTGCATAAAGAACGATGGCGAGTATTAAGTTCATATAGTAACCTCCAAAACAGTAATCGGATAATCAGGGTTAATACGGTTAATCAATGAATATTATCCCATTTTATGAGATATTAGCAAGTTAAATTTACAGAAAGGTCTGTAAAAATATGAATCTTCTCATGAAAGAGATTTAAACAGAAAAGTCAATTGTTTTTCCTTGCATTTTCCCGTATTATAATATGATACGTAAAAATATGAATCATTTATAGGAGGAATAGTAGTGGACGCTTCTTTGACAACCCGTTTGGCTGCCGAATTTATTGGAACTGCAATTATGATTATTTTTGGTAACGGGGCAGTAGCCAACGTTGAATTAAAAGGAACAAAAGGTTTTAGTAGTGATTGGTTTTTAATCGCTTTTGGATATGGTTGTGGGGTTATGATTCCTGCCGTTATGTTTGGGAGCATTTCCGGTAACCATCTTAATCCGGCTGTTACATTAAGTTTTGCAGTGATGGGCTTATTCCCTTGGGAAAATGTTTTACCATACATCATTGTTCAATTCTTGGGTGCAATGGTTGGTCAATTATTATTGGTTGCTGCTTACAAACCATATTATGATCGCACAACAAACCAAGAAGGCATCTTGGGCTCATTCGTAACAATCGATGCTGCTCATAGCCGGATGAATGGTTTTGTAAATGAATTTTTAGGCACATTGATCTTAGTTTTCGGTGCTTTAGCAATTGGTGCAGGTAAGTTTGGCGCTGCCGGCCACATTGTTGTTGGTTTATTGGTGATGACATTAGTTGCTTCATTAGGTGGCCCAACAGGACCAGCTTTAAATCCTGCTCGTGATTTAGGCCCACGTTTGGTGCATATGTTCACACCGCTTAAGAACAAAGGCGACTCACAATGGAGTTACGCTTGGGTGCCAGTTGTTGCACCAATTATCGGTGCCATCTGTGGTGCAGGTATTTTCCAAATGATTTTTGCATAACAAACCGCTTCTAAAAATAGTCCGTCAGGACTATTTTTTTTTTGCTTTCAAAGCAAAAAATACCCGGCATAAACCTTAATTGGGAAAGGGCTATACCGAGTATCTTCTGAATATTGAAATGATCTTACTTGGGGGAGTATTAATCATTTCTGTTATTGAATATATCATAAAATAACGGGAGTTTACAACCCTTTTACGTGTAAAACCCTAAAAAAATAAATTATTTTATAATAATGCATATTATTAATCTCAGTCTACAATTTATTTAACGTGTATAATATTTCGGAGGTACGCATATTAAATAATCGACTGAGAAAGGTGTGCGACCACTTTAGAGAAATGGTACAATATAAAATGTTGGCGATTACATTTAAGGAGAGTAGCGTTTATGATTAAATTTCCAGAGCATTTTATGTGGGGAGCAGCAACATCCGCACCTCAATCAGAAGGATACTCCCTAAGTTATGGTAAGTCCCCATCAACCTGGGACAAATGGTTTGAGATGCAACCTGATAAGTTTAATAGCAATCAAGGGCCTGACACGGCTAGTGATACTTATCGGTTGTATCGTGAAGACGTTGAAAATATGCAAAAGATTGGTTTGAACTCATTTCGGACATCGATTGCTTGGACGCGATTAATGCCCGATGGCAAACATGTTAATCAAGTAGCGGTTGATTTTTATCGGGATTATTTTAAGCGCTTACGTGATGCAGACATTACACCGATCATTAATCTGTTCCATTTCGATATGCCTTGGTGGCTAATGGAAAAGGGCGGTTGGGAGACACGCGAATCAGTTGATGCCTTTGCATTCTACGCAAAAACTGCGTTTGAATTGTTTGGTGACTTGGTTGATCGCTGGACGACTTTTAATGAGCCTATCGTGCATATCGAATGTGGTTACTTAACGGGCTATCATTATCCAGACATTGTTGACTTCAAGAAGGCTGTTCAGGTTGGCTACCATACCTTGATGGCGCATACAGCAGCTGTTGCTGAATTTAGAAAAGTGAAGCCGGATGGTCAGATCGGCATTATTTTAAATATCACGCCAGCTTATGCTAAGGGTGATGCACCAGAGGATTTAATGGCTAAACAAAATGCTGACTTACTACTCGCTAAGAGTTTTCTAGACCCAACTGTTTTGGGCGTTATTCCAGAAGAATTAATTAACCTCTTAACAAAACATGAGTTATTACCAATGACGAAAAAAGGCGACCGGCAATTGATTGCCGATCATTGTGTCGATTTTATCGGCGTGAACTACTATCAACCAATGCGGGTTCAAGCACCAGAGAATCCGAAGTTCCCAGCAAAAACACCGGAAGACTTATATGCTAATTATATTTGGCCAGAACGGAAGATTAATCCATATCGTGGATGGGAGATTTATCCAGAAGCATTGTACGATGTGGCAATGATGATGAAAAATGATTATCACAACATTCCGTGGTATGTTTCTGAAAACGGAATGGGCGTTGCCGATGAAGAACGCTTTATGGGTGAAGATGGGCAAATTCAAGATGACTATCGGATTGAATTTATGCAAGAACATCTGACGCAACTACATCGTGCAATTGAAGCCGGCAGCAGTTGTTTTGGATATCATACTTGGACCTTCAATGATTGTTGGTCTTGGTTAGATGGTTATCGGAATCGTTATGGTTTCTACTGTGTTGATTTGGACCATGAGGTAAAGCGCACGATGAAGAAGAGCGGTCGATGGTACCGTGAATTGAGCGAGAATAACGGCTTTTAGGCCAAAGAAAAAGAACCGACGCATCAGTCGGTTCTTTTTTGAGTTAAAAGATATCTGTTTGAACATATTTATTGTGTAATTCAAAGAAATCATAAGTCGCTAAGTTTTCAATATCCGCTTCACCATTGAAGATGGCCGTTGCAGAACCAGCCAACATCAGGTTAATTGGTAAATTATCACGGAAACGAGCGAGAATCACTGGTTTATTGTGGGCAAAAGCATAACCACATTCCCACATGGTACCGGAATCAGGTTCGAATTCGCCTTCTTCAGATTTAAAATCCATAACAGCGACTACGACGTCTGCTTGGTCAATTTGACGCGTATCGACATTAAAAGTAGCGACTTGCCATTCGAAAGTACCGAATTCTGCATCAGGATAAGGGTGTTGGCCTGGTTTGAAAAGTGAATCAGCATCAATCGTTGGGTTTTTAATGAGTAAATCAGCCACTTGATCTAACCGATCATTTTGTTCGGGACTAAAAAATGGGCCAGCGAGATAAACTTGTTTTTTTGAGGGCATGAGAGCCGCCTTTCTCGATAATGTTCGTGTTTTTTGTAGTAATTTAAGCTTAAAAAACTATTTATTCAATTATATACGTACGAAAAATAATATTCAATATATGTTCTGCAAAAAAATACGTAAAAAAAAACTGCTTACGCAGTTTTAGTGAACGAACAAGTAAATAACCAATAGAATAAAGGCCACAACTAAGATTGTGAACATGTAAGTTGAAGCGGTACTAACAGCTTTCTTACGTTCCTTTGATAGTGGTCGGTTCGCTAGTTTCTTGTATTGCTTCTTAGCAATTTCAAATTGACGTTTATCTTTCATTTGTATCCCTCGCTTGTTTCAGTGTCCCTATTATAGCATGGAATACAGTGGATTGATAATTATTGATGATAAGACTGGACTTTCAATCTGGAACAAGCTACGATAATGCTATATTGGAGTATAAGGAAGTAACAAATCATGAAATTAAAGACAACTAAACAAACAACTAAACAAACAACTGGACATAAATTATCAGTTGCAGGGATTTTGATTACGATGGGCGTCGTTTACGGTGATATTGGAACGTCGCCATTATATGTTATGAAATCAATTGTTGAGGGGAATGGCGGTTTGGTAAACATCAGCCGCGATTTTATCATCGGCAGTATTTCGCTTGTCTTTTGGACGTTAATGTTAATGACGACCATCAAGTACGTCATGATTGCATTGCGGGCGGATAATAATGGTGAAGGTGGGATTTTTGCACTGTACACTTTGATTCGTAAGCAAGCTAAGTGGCTCGTGATCCCCGCGATTATTGGTGGGGCGACGTTATTAGCGGATGGGATGTTAACACCTGCTGTGACAGTCACGACGGCGATTGAAGGGTTAAAGGGTTTGCCAATTAATGGGAACGTTTTAATTAATAATCAAGATCAGGTGATTTTATTGACGGTCTCGATCTTATCGGTCTTATTTTTCATTCAGAAATTTGGGACTGATCTAATCGGTAAATCTTTTGGTCCCATTATGTTAATTTGGTTTACCTTTATTGGTGGCATTGGTTTGGTTAACTTAATGGGGGATCTAACGATGCTCAAGGCACTCAATCCGTATTATGCGATTGAACTACTGTTTAGCCCTGAGAATAAGGTGGGGATTCTAATTTTAGGCAGTGTTTTCTTGGCAACTACGGGTGCTGAAGCACTTTATTCGGATATGGGGCACGTTGGGCGATTGAATATCTATGGTAGTTGGCCATACATTGCGCTTTGTTTAGTGTTGAATTACTTTGGACAAGGTGTTTGGTTATTACAACATAAAGATATTGCGGCATATCAACATATTTCTGATTTCAATCCATTCTTTGAAGTGATGCCAGCCCAATTAAAGGTCCCAGCGATTTTACTGGCTACAATTGCGGCGATTATTGCATCACAAGCCTTAATTTCAGGGTCATATACCTTAGTATCAGAAGCAATCAAGTTGCGCCTCTTACCACGAATTAAGGTCGATTATCCGGCTAAGTTAAAAGGGCAACTCTATATTTCAATCGTTAACTGGATTCTATGGGCGGTTTGTTTAATGGTTGTTTTCTATTTTAAGAACTCAGCGCACATGGAAGCTGCCTACGGTTTGGCGATTACGATTACAATGTTAATGACAACTATCTTGCTATTCCATTACTTGGGACGCCGCGAGAAGAAATGGGTATTGGCTTATTTGGTACTCATCTTCTTCGGGACAATTGAAGTTATTTTCTTCATCTCAAGTGCCGCTAAATTCATGCATGGTGGTTACGTGACAGTCTTAATTGCGGCGTTTATTCTATCGATCATGTTTGTTTGGTATCGTAGTAATACGATTAAGGAAAGTAATACTTTCAGGGCAAGTACGGTTTCATTACTAGCTTATAAACAACAACTACATGATTTGCGAGACGATACAGCGTTAGCTATGTATACGACTAATTTGGTTTATCTTTCAAAACCACAGAATAAACCATATGAAAAGAATATGGTTAAGAAGAATATTCTTTATTCTATTTTGGATAAACGACCAAAACGGGCGCAAGTTTACTGGTTTGTTGCGGTCAATGTTACTGATGAACCGTATACGGCAGAATATACCGCAGATACGCTTGGGACGGACTACATTGTCAACGTTCAGTTGTATCTAGGCTTTAAGATGGAACAAAAAGTGAACATCTTTATTCGTCAAATCATTCAAGAAATGATTCATCGGGGAGAATTACCAGCACAACCACAACGCTACACAACAATTCCAAATCGGAACGTTGGCGATTTCTCGTTTGTGATCATGCAAGAAGATTTATCACCAGCAACTCAAATTCGAGCAATGGATAAAGGGATTGTTCAAATGCGTTTATGGTTAGAAAAATTCACTGATACACCGGCTTCATGGTTTGGATTGGACTATAGTGATGTGTTCGTGGAACGTATTCCGCTAGTTCTTGGCCGCCAAAAATCGGTCTCTAAGTATCATTTAAAACGTCGTGAATAACATCAATAAATTAGTTTATAACGCCTAGGACAGAAGATTGTCCTAGGCGTTATTTGTGTAATAGCAGTCAAGTAAGCGGTGTGCATTACAATTAGCGCGGGAATTGCCGTCATTTTGTTACCTGTTTGTCATCAATTGTTATGGTTTTGACATGTACAAGCGAATATAAGATGGTATATTAGTCCCACGTTAATAAATCAAAACAACAAGGAGCACATCTATTACATGAAATCTTTTAAGACATTATTGCTTAGCGCTACATTGACAACGGCTGCAACAGCAGGATTACTTTTCGTTGGTCAATCAAAAGCAAGTGCCGCTACTACTTATACCGTTGCAACTGGGGATACGTTATCAACAATCGCCCAAAAATTTGCCGGTAACACAGATTTAGTCAATCAAATTGCCACAACAAACAACATTCAAGATATCAACATGATTTTTGTCGGGGAACAATTAACAATCGACACTGACCAAACAGCAACCCCTGTTCAAACGACAACGCCAGTAGTTGTTGCACAACCAGCCGCTGTTCAAACACCAGCACCAGTTGTTCAAGCACAACCTACAGTGCAAGCTGTACCAGTTCAACAAACAGCTGCTGTTGCACCGACAACTAGTTCAGCGAAAGAATGGATTGCGCAAAAAGAATCTGGTGGTTCATACTCAGCGCGTAACGGTCAAATGATTGGCCGTTATCAATTAACCGCATCATATTTAAATGGTGACTATTCAGCAGCCAATCAAGACCGCGTCGCAGATCAATACGTAACAAGTCGTTACGGTTCATGGGATGCCGCTAAGAGTTTCTGGTTAAGTAACGGTTGGTATTAAAATTTAAGGTTCCTTTAACGCTCAATCAAATTTAATTTGATTGAGCGTTTTTTGTTCTCTGAGAAATCACACTTGACTAAATAGAATGTATGTTCGTATAATTAAGAGGACATAAGATGAATTAAAGAGGTGTGCCTGATGCATACGAATAAAGAAGTGATTACGCTAGATCAAACAGGATTGAGTTTATATTTAAATGGCTTTGGAGTTTTAGAATTGCGGCGATTAGCGGTGAATCATAGTGATGATTTGATTGACTCAATGAATTATTACTACAACCGCGATAAGTTTCCGCAATTTATTTATCGTCATCTATCAGCCGTCACCTTGATTGAGATTAATCGGTGGCAACGCGAATTAGATGAACAAGTGCGTCAGATTCAAGTTGGGGTGAAGAGTCGTGTATGACTATCAGAATGAACCACGCCGCGTGATTTTAATGATTGATTCGAAATCTTTTTACGCATCAGTAGAGGCCGTTCGGTTGAAACTAAATCCGTTAAAGGCTATTTTGGTGGTGATGTCCACGGAGAAAAACACGGGCAGTGGTTTAGTATTGGCAGCCAGTCCCATGGCTAAGAAATTATTTGGTATCAGTAACGTAACGCGTGCCCGGGATGTTCCAATTCATGATAAGCGGTTAATCATTGAGCCACCCAAGATGAATTTGTACATCCAAGAGAACCAGAAGATTAACCGTATTTTTCAGCAATTTACGGCAGAAGAAGATATTCAACCGTATTCCATTGATGAATCGTTACTTGATGTCACGGATAGTTGGCAACTCTTTGGGGCGACGCCGTACGAAGTCGCACGTAAAATTCAGCTGGCTGTAAAAAAAGAAACGGGCATTTATTTAACGGTGGGGATTGGCGATAATCCGCTACTTGCCAAGCTCGCATTGGATCTTGAGGCCAAACGGAATCACAGTTTGATTGCAGAATGGCATTATGAAGATGTCCCAGATAAACTGTGGCCAGTGACCCGGTTAGATGATGTCTGGTCAATTGGGCATCGTACGGCAGAGAAACTGAATCAGAAACACATTCATTCGATGTACGATATTGCGCATACAAATCCCTATCGGTTAAAACAAGAAATGGGTGTCATGGGCGCGCAGTTGTTTGCGTTTAGTTGGGGGATTGATCGGGCCGTTGTACGGCATAAATATAAGGCCAAAGAGAAGTCTTATGGGAATAGTCAGGTATTACCACGCGATTATTTTATCCAAGCTGAGATTGAAGTTGTGATTCGGGAAATTGCAGAGCAAGTGGCTGCACGTCTCAGGGCGCATCACAAGGCGACCACGGTTATTAGTCTGGGGATTGGCTTTTCATTTGCTGCAAAAGAGGATGCATCGCGTGGTGGTTTTGGGCGTTCAATGAAGATTGATGCGACTAATGCTAATCAGCAACTCACAAAACATGCCATCCAACTTTTTCGTGAAGAATGGCAACACGAATCGATTCGGCATATTAGTATTGCGTGCAGCAATTTGGTTGACGATAGTGCGGAACAATTAGATATGTTCGACACACGGTTTATTAATTTGAAAAAGCAGAAATTAGATAGCACGGTCGATGAAATTCGCAAGCGCTACGGTTTTACATCGGTGGTCAAATTGTCTAGCAAAGTAAAAGGTGCGACTGCAATTGAGCGTGCTGGCTTAGTCGGTGGGCATGCTGGAGGGAACGCCTATGAATAATGATGAATATGATCCCAATTTGGTTAATCAATTTTTGAAGTATGATTATTATGATCGTGGCATGATGAAATGGCAAGGGTTCTATTTAAGCGATCATACGGCAGTGTTAGATAAGAATAACCGCGTACAAGATCGTAAGCGCAATGAAAAACACATTGAGGCGATGACTGCTGAGATGATTGCTAATACCATCAATGACGCAATTGTTAAATGTTATTCGGTTCAAATCGACAAAGCAGAACGTTCAATAGAAGGTATTGTACCCAGTAAGGTGGAAGGTTTAATCAGTGGCTGGTTTGGTAGCCAAATAATTGTGGCAAATGAAGCCATTTTAATAGAAGAAATCTACGCAATAAAAAAACTAGCCCCCTAACTAAAGCGTCAGGAGGCTAGCTTTTTTACACGTTTTAAACAAAAAAGCCGCTAAACCTTAGTTTAACGGCTTTTCTGGGTTCTAGGCTGTTTTAAATATCACCCGTACGGGGATCGAACCCGTAACTCCGCCTTGAGAGGGCGACGTCTTAACCGATTTGACCAACGGGCAATGTTCGGAACAACTAATATCTTAGCGAATAAAGCCTGTAATGTCAATGGTTAATTGACTCTAGCGAGGCTAAATGAAGATTTTATAGTTACAACGATTAATGTTAACAATTTCCTTGGTCATGGTGCGATTTGTTTGTCTCTTTAAATGTTTCAAGATATTCCGAATATAGTCCTGATGGTTTATCAGTAGATTTAGAATATCGTTATCAATTGTGACTTCAAGCGTCCTGCGTGAATCTATCCAATCAATCACAACGTGGTCTTGATCATATACGGCAACTTTCCCGTCAAATAATTTTTCGATTTCTGCTTTTTTCATCATTGGAACCACCTTCAAGAATAGTATAGTCCTCTTTTAAAGATTTGTTAAAAATCATAATTGACAACGTCTGGAGTGTGCAGTATCATAGTATTCGTTGATGATATTGGGTATTCGCCAAATTGGTAAGGCACCGGACTCTGAATCCGGAATTTATAGGTTCGAGCCCTATATACCCAATTAAGATAGAAAGAGCTGAGTAATCAGCTCTTTTTTTGTGGCTTCATATCGATAGGGCAGATTATTTGTAGTTCTCTGTCTCAAACATGATTTGGATCGCATAGCGATCCGCAATCTTAGCTAAAGCCCGTAAATTGAAGAACCAATAGTGTGCTAATAGCTTACTTTTGAAAATTAATGTTTTGTCCTGAGCACCGGAAATTTGAATCATTCGATCATCCAATGCGACGTTTAAATCTAAATCATTTAATTTTAAAACTTTCATTTTGATCACCTCGTCTTATTATTACGTTAAATAGGGCGATTATTTTTGAAAGAAGGTTAATTAATTCAAAATAGCATATTTAGCATTTTTATTGACTGTAATCCTTGGTGTTATTAGCTTTTAGGTCGATTACAGGTCAATTAAATTGTGGCTTCATTACAAAGTTAGGTGAAATTGCCATCATTTTGTTACGGATTTGTCATCAATTGTTATGGTTTTGATATTTACTAACGGATTTAAGATGGTATATTAGTCCCACGTTAAACAGATAGAAAAATCAATTTAAACAATAAGGAGTCCATTCAAAATATGAAATCTTTAAAAACTTTACTTTACAGTGCCGCTTTAACAACCGTTGCAACAACCGGGTTACTTTTCATTAACCAATCACAAGCCAGTGCCGCAACAACTTATACCGTTGCAAATGGTGATACGCTTTCAACCATTGCGCAAAAATTCAATGGTAGTACAGAGCTTGTTAACCAAATCGCAACAACTAATAATATTGCTGATATTAATATGATCTTTGTTGGTGAACAATTAACAATTGATGCTGATCAAGTGGCAACAACACCAGCCCCTGTTGTAACTCAACAAGTAGCTGTACCTGTTCAAACACCAGCCCCTGTAGTTCAAGCACAACCTGCAGTTCAAGCTGCACCAGTACAACAAGCACCTGTAGCTGCACAAACAACAACTACAACGAGTTCATCTAAGGAATGGATTGCACAAAAAGAATCAGGCGGTTCATATTCAGCACGTAACGGTCAATTAATCGGCCGTTATCAATTATCAGCTTCATACTTAAATGGTGATTATTCAGCAGCTAACCAAGACCGCGTTGCAGATCAATATGTAACAAGTCGTTATGGTTCATGGGATGCCGCTAAGAGCTTCTGGTTAAGTAATGGTTGGTACTAAACTAAAATAATGACAACGTCTAGACCATTGGTCTGGGCGTTTTTTTATGGTAAGTTAGTGATTGGAAGTGTAAACTGAAAGTAGTATAAAGAGTGAGGCTTGATCAGATGAAGATTTTAGGAGTGTTAGGCAGTCATCAACGAGATGGGGTCAATGGGCAACTTTTAGATGCCGTTTTAGCAGGTGTAAAACCGGAAGATGACGTTGAAGTGATCTTTTTAAATGATTATCAAATATTACCAGATACTGGCAAAGCCAATCCGGTATTGGATGAACTGGAAGCTAAGTTATTGGCAGCCGATGTTTGGGTGCTTGCAGCACCGACTTATTGGGGTGCAATGTCGGGTGTGATGAAAAACTTCTTGGATTGCGTGCGGCAACGGTTAGTCCGATTTAATCGGGCGGGAGATGCGTTACCAGATCGCTTCAAAGGCAAAAGTTACATTACGATTAGTAGTTGTTATGCCAGTCCAGCTGAGGAATTGGTTACTGGTGTGACTGACGGGACTTTTAGAACTTTTGATAAAGTCTTGGGGGCAGCTGGACTTTTAAAAATCCGGGAAGTTGTCCAGACAAAAACGTATGGTTTAAAGACACTTTCAGCGCAGAAACAAGAGGAATGTCGCCAAGTCGGCGCAAGCATTCAATCTAAAGCAAAGAGGACGGATGATACAGTGAAACGGTATATACAACTATTTGGCATGGTCGCCTGTGCAACCTTGATTACGATGGTACTGCAACAATTAGTGAACTTAGTGTTGCCAATTAGCCAGTTTTGGCTTAATTATGTGTCATTCGTTTTAATCTTCTTCATTCTATTGGCAAGTGTGTTACACTTTTTTACGGTGGTTAAACACCGCAGACATTAGGAGGGATTCAGATGAAAATTGCATTGATTGCACATGATCGTCAGAAACCAACGATTGTGAAACTGGCGACGGCTTACAAACCTATTTTGGCGCAACACGAATTATTTGCGACTGGAACGACTGGTCAAAAAATTATCGAAGCAACTGGCTTGCCGATTACACGGTTTAAGTCAGGTCCTCTAGGGGGCGATCAGCAAATTGGCGCGTTGATTTCAGAAAATAAGATGGACCTGGTAATCTTTTTGAGAGATCCATTGACTGCTCAACCTCACGAACCGGATGTGAATGCATTAATTCGATTATCTGACGTTTATGAAGTACCGTTGGCAACCAACGTCGGGACGGCTGAAGTATTGCTGCGCGGTTTGGACTTAGGACTGGTCGACTTTAGAAAAGTGGTCCATGGTCAAGATGTCAATTCAATTAATTTATAGTGTAAAGCGGATTGTACCTTATTTCGACTGTGAAATAGTGCAATCCGTTTTTTGATTTCAATTTTAATTTGCGTATAATAAGAGTATTGATTTGGAGGGATTGGGTTGCAAAAAGAAATAGGGTTTCATGATCGGCTAAGCACGGCGATGTTTTTAACGTTTCTTGGTGGCTTCTTAGATGCGTATTGTGTGATTTTACGTGGTGGCGTCTTTGCGAGTGCACAGACCGGTAATATCGTGTTCATCGGCTTAGATATCGCAACGAACCAGTGGGCACAACTTCCTGAAAAGATATTACCCATTATTTCATTTGGGTTTGGGGTTATTATTGTGCAGCTGGCGAAGCGGCATTTTAACACTGGTGGGTTGAATGTTTGGCGGTTGTGGTTATTAGGTTTTCAAATTATTGCTTTAGTAGTAGTTGGTTTTTTATCAACCGCGATTCCCAACATGTTTGTGACACCGATTCTGTCGATGTCGATGGCCATGCAATTAGCGAGTTATTCAACGGTTAATGGCTATCCATATGCGAATGCTTTTACGACCGGCAATTATAAGAAATTAATCGAAAATACTTATCTATATTTAGCGACCAAAGAAAAAAACTACCAACAAAAAGCCCGGTACTTCGGGTTAATTGTTGGTAGCTTCTTCATTGGTACTATTAGCTCAGGGTTAATTGTTAAGTTAATCAATGTGCGCACTGCATGGATAGCTGCGATTATGTTGACGGTGTTCTTTGGTTTTCAATTGTATTTTACAGAAGAAGTGATTGCTGAGACCAAACATATGCAACGTTAGCCGTAATAATAAACAATTAACATGGCAATGAAATATGCGCCGCAAACAGCAGTGCTAATCCAACTGGCAATCAGAATGATGGGATGCGCAATAAAGGCACGCATGACAAAGAGAAACAAGGTTAAAATAGCATACTTAATACAGCTGACCTTTAGCTGTTCAAAATGAGGCTTATTCAAAAGAAAGATCCACTAAATAAAGTTGACGGTCACTAAGATGGGCGGTAGTAATCCACACATCTTGGAAGCCGTCTTTTTGTTTTTCTTCGGTTTGTTGATAAAAAGTCGTCAATAAGTCATGGTGCTCTTTGACGTACTCGGGGTCAATCCGGTTAACGTGTAGCCGCATATCAGGGAACAGTTTCTCGGCATCTGGCAGATCGACTTGGTCACTAATGCCAAAGCGAATCACATTCGCATATTGAAACGGTTCTAGAACCACTTCATCAGGATGTTCTTGGATGTAAGTTAAGATGGTTGTTAATGCAGACATAGTCATGCTTCCTTTCTAGTCGTTTAAAAAATCGTAAAGCCAGCAGTAATGTTATTCAACATGTGTAAGGCAATATTACTCTTAATATTATGGGTGCGATAGTAGACGATAGCCAGAATTAGGCCAAGTAGTGCTTTTGAAATGAAATAAATCGGATCAGTTGCGCCGTGCATCAATCCGAATAAGATAGCACTTAACCCGATTGAGATGATTGGTGTGCCTGGGAAAAACCAATTCATTAGGAACCCTCTGAAAAGTAATTCCTCCATAATCGGACCTAAGAATAGGGCGTATGGTAGCATGAAAATACCAATCGTCTGAAAGACTGAGGTTAGTGCATCAACATTGGCATTACCGGTAGTATGCATAAACGGGATTGTACCGTTATTGACAGCAACCATCGCGATAAAGCCAATCAACATTGTCCACCAAGTCTGTTTGGTGAAGGGTTGGTCATAACGCGTTGATTTAATTTTTTGGTAGTAATACCACATCAGGGCAGTAATGCCGATAGTCGTGATTAGAAAAAGCCAACCAAAGACTAAAATTAGATGGGTTGTCTGTTGGGCCTTAGGGAGCAATGTTAAGCCACTGACAATCATTAAAGGAACTTGTTGGATGATAATCAGAAGCAAAAAGGCAATCCCATGTTTGACGTGTTTGATAAGCGCCACCTCCGTGTGCTTATCATAGCATATTCCCGTGAATGAATAAAAGATTGAATGCGGATTGCTGTTCAAGGCACGATGCTTTATGTTAGATTAAAACAGTTAAGAAAGGGGTGTTTGGATGTATTTAGCAATTAAAGAAATTAAACATGCTAAATTACGTTATTCGTTGATCATTTTTACGATTTTTCTAATTGCATATTTAATCTATTTTTTAACGGGGTTGGCATATGGGCTAGCCAATAATAACCGTTCGGCAATTGATCAATGGCACGCCAAAGAAGTTGTTATTAGTCAGTATGCGAATAAAAACTTGGCAGCTTCTGAATTAGATGTTGATCAATTACCCTCTATTAAAGGTGCACAGAAAAATCATGCGCAACTTGCTCAGATGATGGGTGTTGTGAGTGGTTCAGGTTTAAGTAAGCAAAATACGAGTGTTTTTGGTATCGATTTTGATGCTTTTTTGAAGCCTAAGTTGCAAAAAGGACGGTATCCTAAAAAGGCAAATGAGATTGTGGTCGACGACGGCTTACAAGGAATTGCTTTAAATCAACAAATTAAATTGAATGGGCGTCAACAAAAGTACAAAATTGTTGGGATTACGACGAACCACCGCTATAATACGCAACCGGTGACTTATTTGCGGTTGACCGATTTTAGCCGAATGCGCTACGGCACTGATCAGATTACGCGCATTAATGCTTTAGTATTAAAGGGAAACGCGCGGATTAAGACAACGGATCAGCTGACCAAACTGACAATTCCAGAATTAATCGATAAGATTCCGGGGTATGGGCCACAGGTTAAGACGTTTGGTTTGATGATTGGCGCATTGCTAGTCATCGTCGCCTTTATCGTTGGGATTTTCATGTATATTATTACTATTGAAAAAACGGCCGTATACGGGGTTATGCGAGCACAAGGGATTTCAGGTGGCCAATTAGTTGGTAGTTTAATGTGGCAATCTGTATTCTTAGGGGTGATTGGGATTGGCCTTGGTTTGTTGTGTAACGCATTGACAACATTGGTATTACCAGCGGCGGTGCCGTATACAAATAATCCTTTACTAATTGGGGCCTTTTCTGCTGTTTTACTTGTGATGACAGTCATTGGCGCTTTATTCTCAATTTGGCGGATTCTGAAGATTGATCCGCTTGATGCGATTGGAGGGGCATAGGATGGCTTTAATGCGTTTAGAAAAAATCGTCAAAAAATTTGGCGCAGGCGACCAGCAAACCACGGCTTTAGATCAAATCGATTTAACGATTGAAAAGGGCCAGTTCATTGGTTTAACCGGACCATCTGGTTCTGGGAAGACGACCTTATTAACGATTATGGGTAGTTTACAAGGCCCAACGAGTGGGAAGCTCTTTTTTAAAGATCAAGAGATTAGTCAATTAAGCGAAAAACAGCGGTCTGCATTACGGTTTAACGATTTCGGCTTTATATTACAAAGTTCGAATCTGGTTCCATTTTTAACGGTTGAAGAACAATTCGAACTAGTCGATCGATTACGTGAAAAGCAAGCGCCACAATCAGCTGAACAACTATTAACCAATTTAGGTGTTTGGGATCAACGACGTCAGTACCCAACGAGCTTATCTGGTGGTCAGCGTCAACGAGTTGCGATTGCTCGGGCATTGTATGGTCAGCCAGATTTGATTTTTGCGGATGAACCAACCGCTAGTTTAGATAGTAAACGGGCCTTACAGGTTGCTGAGCAGCTGGCTAAAATCACGAAAGAGACAGGACAGACGATTGTGATGGTTTCCCATGATGAACGCGTCTTGGATTATACAGATCATCAATACGTGATGCGCGATGGTAAACTGACATAATGCGACTCATAATCATAAATTTTGACTAATGTTGGTTAGCTATCCTATCATATAGGTAGACCAATAAGAAGGAGTGATTTTGAATGACAGATAAAGAAAAGTTAGATGGCATGAAAGACCAAGTAACCGGTAAAGTACAAGAAACAGCCGGTAAGGTGACTGGTGATCGCGAAACTGAGGCCAAAGGTAAAGCAAAGGGCTTTATGGGTGAAGCTAAAGAAAAATTAGCGGATACCAAAGACAAAGTTGCTGAAAAAGCCAACGACGTGATGGATGATATTAAAGAAAAAATGGACAAAGACGATAAATAGCGCCTTTTAAAGGGAACCGGCAGACGATAGTCTGCCGGTTCTTTTTTTGTGGATTTAATGCTTGCATGAGTGCCTAAGTTGGCGTATTATGACATTACGTCACAATTATGACGCTCTGTCATTAATTTTCAGAAAGGAGTATCGAAATGCCGAAGAAAACATTTTTTAGATTACCTGAGGAAAAGCAACAACGACTGATTCAAGCTGCGCATGCTGAGTTTTCACGGGTACCGTTTAATGAAGCATCTGTCAGCAACATTATTAAAACGGCGGAGATTCCGCGAGGCAGTTTTTATCAGTACTTTGAAGATAAGGCGGATATTTTTTTCTACGACCTTAGCTTATTACGCGACAGTTCAAAGCAGGATTTAGAAAAGAGTCTGTTGGCTGTTCATGGTGATCTATTCAAGGCAATTCGCCAATTCTTTGCTGAAATGGCAGAAGAGATTATTAATGGTGAAAATGCACAATTTTACAAGCACCTCTTCTTACATATGGATTATAAGAACCGGCGCAAGATGTCACCAGAATTAATGCATGCCAAACAAGTAGATGGGATACGCTTTTTAGAAGAAAACGTCAATTACGACTTGCTCAAGATTAACGCAGATCAACCCGAAGCGCTTAGAATTTTATTTCATGAGTTGATGACGACGGTCTTTCAAAGTATTGCAGCGTATTATCTGCAACAAGAAAGTGACCATGCGATTACAATTGAACAGGTCCAAGAACGCTTCGAATTAGTATTAGGCTGGTTAGAAACAGGGGCCAGCAAACAAGGATAAGGAAAGAAGGGACACACAACATGCTTAAACTTGCAAAGAAAAGAATGTCAGGTTGGGCCGTCTTTGGTGCGGTTTTATTCATGACGATTCAGGTTGTCAGTAACCTTTATTTACCCAATTTAACCTCCGACATTGTCAATGACGGGATTGCTAAGGGGAATATTGATTATATCTGGCAAGCAGGCTTTAAAATGTTAGGTTTTTCATTAATTAGTATCATCGCGGCCGTCTGCAACGTTTATCTTGCGGCACGGACGTCACAAGGCTTAGGCCAAAAATTACGTTCAGATATCTACCGGAAGGTCATCAACTTCTCACATGATGAAATGGATCAAGTTGGGACATCTTCACTAATTACGCGGACGACTAACGATGTGGTGCAGATTCAAAATGTGGCAATGATGTTCTTACGGATGATGATTATGGCACCTATCATGTTGATTGGCGCAAGTTTCTTAGCGTATCAAAAAGATGCGCAACTTACATCCATTTTCTTGGTTGTCTTACCAATCATGGCACTCTTCATTGGTGGGGTGATGTACTTCGCTGTGCCATTATTCAAGGCAATGCAGAAAAAGACAGACCGGATTAACTTAGTTTTCCGGGAAGGTTTAACCGGGGTTCGGGTCATTCGAGCATTCCGGCGCGACAAGTTCGAACAAGAACGTTTTGATGAAGCTAACACTGACTACATGCAAAATGCGAAGAAAGTTTATAGTATTATGTCAGTGATGTTCCCAGCAATGACGTTAATCATGAGTGGAACTAACATTGCGATTATTTGGATGGGTGGTCATTTAATCGCCAATCAAGCAATGCAAGTCGGGAATTTATTAGCGTTCATGACTTATGCGATGCAAATCCTCATGAGTTTCATGATGCTTTCAATGGTCTTCGTCTTTATCCCCCGGGCGCAAGCTTCAGCAGTGCGGATTAATGAAGTGCTTGATTTACACACGCCGATTGAAGATCCAGCGACCCCTAAGACGTTTGGTGATCAACCAGCAAGCTTGGCTTTCAACCAGGTCAACTTCCGTTATCAAAATGCGGAGCACTTAGCGCTTGAAAACGTTGATTTCCAAATGACAGCGGGCCAAACAGTCGCCGTGATTGGGGGCACTGGCTCAGGGAAGACCACGTTAGTCAACTTGATTCCTCGTTTTTACGATGTTGAAACGGGTGAAGTGACAGTCAAAGGGTTAAACGTGAAAGATGTGACCCTCCATGACATTCACCAACAAGTTGCATTTGTCCCTCAAAAAGCGAACTTATTTACCGGGACGATTCGGGAAAATATGCAATATGGGAATCCGAATGCTACCGATGATGAAATCTGGCACGCACTTGAAATTGCACAATCTAAAGATTTCGTCAGCGAACTTGAAGGCGGCTTAGATAGTCACGTTGAACAAGGCGGGGGTAACTTCTCTGGTGGTCAACGTCAACGGCTTGCCATCGCACGGGCGTTGGTTAAAAAAGCGGCTGTTTATGTCTTTGATGATTCTTTCTCAGCGTTGGACTTTAAGACGGATGCCTTATTACGGAAAGCCTTAAAAGAAGATGCCGAAATTCAAAAGAGTGTCGTTGTGATTGTTGGTCAACGGGTATCAACCGTTGCCGATGCCGACACCATCTTGGTCTTGGATGAAGGCCAGTTGGTCGGTAAAGGCTCACATGCTGAATTGAAGGCTAATAACGCCACATATCAAGAAATTATTAACTCACAAATCAGAGAGGGGGATGAAGATTAATGGCTGAAAAAACAACAACCAATCGACCCCAAGGTGGACATGGTCCAGGCCGTGGCATGGGTGGTGTCGTTGAAAAACCGAAGAATTTTTGGGGCACAACCAAACGATTATTAACCTACATGTCTAGCCGGTTAATCGGATTAGTGATTGTGTTAGCCTTAGCAATCATCTCCGTTATTTTCCAAATTAGAACACCAAAAGTATTAGGACAAGCAACGACCGAAATCTTCAAGGGTGTCATGAAGGGCAATGCCATGCAAAAAGCGGGCATGCCGATGAATGGCTTACCAATTGATTTCGATAAGATTCAACATATTATTATGACGGTTATTTTGATGTACTTAGCATCAGCGGTCTTCAGTTTCTTACAACAATTCATCATGACGCGGATTTCCCAACAAACCGTCTATGAATTACGGAAAGAATTAAAAGACAAGATGCAACGGGTACCGATTAATTACTACGACACACACTCAAACGGCGATATCATGAGTCGTGCGATTAATGATATGGATAACATTGCAAGTACCTTGCAACAAAGTTTAACGCAAATGGTAACGAGTGCTGTGACATTTATTGGCGTTATGTGGATGATGCTCTCGATTAGTTGGCAATTGACTTTGATTGCCTTAGTCACGATTCCACTCAGTTTAGTCGTCGTCGGGATTGTCGCACCGAAATCACAGAAATTCTTCGCAGCGCAACAAAAAAGTTTGGGGTTGTTGAACAACCAAATTGAAGAAAATTTCTCTGGTCAAGTGGTCTTAAAGACCTTCAACCGCGAACAAGTCACAATTGATGCCTTTGAAGAACAAAATGCATTACTCTATAAAGCAGCTTGGAAGGCACAATTTATTTCTGGGGTCATCATGCCGTTAATGACGTTTGTCAATAACATTGGTTACGTCTTCGTAGCAATTGTCGGGGGGATTCGTGTTTCTCACGGCCAAGTTACTTTAGGGGATATGCAAGCGTTCATGCAATATACGCAACAATTCTCACAACCAATCACGCAATTGGCCAACTTAGCGAATACAATCCAATCAACAATTGCCTCAGCTGAACGGGTCTTCGAAGTCTTAGATGAAGATGACATGAGTGACGACCCATCAGAAGTGCCGGCGATTGTTGATGACCAAAATCTACTTGAATTAGAACATGTCGAATTCGGTTATCAAGGTAAAGATATCTTGATGAAGGATTACAACTTGCAAGTCAAACCAGGCCAAATGATTGCGATTGTCGGCCCAACAGGTGCTGGTAAAACAACCATCATTAACTTGTTGGAACGCTTCTACGACGTGAGTGGCGGTTCAATCAAGCTTAAAGGTGTCGATACGCGCGATATGACTCGGGAACAATTACGGCGTCACTTCGCGATGGTTTTACAAGATACTTGGTTATTTACTGGAACGATTTGGGATAATTTGAAATATGGGAACGCTGATGCTTCAGATGAAGCCATTTTAGCAGCCGCCAAAGCAGCGCACGTTGACGGTTTTGTCCGTCAATTACCTGATGGCTATGAAACGGTCTTGAATGAAGAAGCTTCGAATATCTCCCAAGGTCAACGCCAATTATTGACGATTGCGCGGGCCTTTGTTGCCGATCCAGAGATTTTGATCTTGGATGAAGCAACCAGTTCAGTGGATACACGGACTGAAATTCATATTCAATACGCCATGGAACGCTTGTTGCAAAATCGGACCAGTTTCGTGGTTGCCCATCGTTTATCGACGATTCGCGATGCCGATAACATCATCGTGATGAATCACGGTTCGATTATTGAAACCGGGACTCATGATAGTTTGATGGCACAAGATGGTTTCTACGCTGACTTGTACAATAGTCAATTCTCAGGCAACGTTAAAATTTAAGCGTGAATGACGCAAATAAGGCCGCAGATAAAATCTGCGGCCTTATTTTTGTCCGTATTTGGCGTATACTAGTGATATTGATATAGTAGGAGGAATTTAACATGCGATTTGAACAAACCATCCGGCAAATTGAAGCGCTAGTTGATGAAGGGATTGTCCCTGGTGTTTCTTATGCCGTCATCGAAGGCCCTGAAGTGATGACTAATGTAATCGGGCAGGCCGAATTAGTGCCCCAAAAAGTGCCGTTAAAAGCTGATCAGTTGTATGATTTAGCGTCATTAACGAAAGTGATTGGGACGACGACCATTATTTTACGGCTATTGGAAAAAGGGCGGCTTTCTTTACGAACAAAAGTGCATAGTTTGTTGCCGGCCTTTAAAGATCGACGGGTGACGGTCTTGCATCTATTGACGCACACGTCCGGTTTAACAGGCTACATTCCGAATCGGAATCAATTATCGGCTGCCGAATTAAAAACGGCGCTTTTGACGCAATTAACGGTCGGCCCAAATTTTGGTGAAAAGGTTGTTTACACGGACATTGGTATGTTGTATTTGGGCTGGATGATTGAAGCCATCTATCAAAAACCGATTCAGGATTTGATTCAAGAACTCGTTTTAACCCCACTCGGTATGCAAGCCAGTACGTTTAATCCGGACAAAAGTTTGGCGGTCCCGACTGAATTGAGTGCCGAACGCGGCTTAATCCAAGGCACGGTCCACGATCCGAAAAGTGCGATTTTACAAAATCATAGTGGTGCAGCCGGCTTGTTTGCCCCATTAAAAGACGTTGTCCGCTTTGCCCAGTTCCAATTAGGGCAGTTGAAGGTTGAACAGCCACCAATCAGTCAGGCGAGTGTTAAGAGTCTCTATCGTGATTGGACACCAAAACATCTCGGGCACTCACTGGGCTGGGATTTGCGCTTTGAGCCGCAAGAACACCAGCCACTGATTTATCATACCGGTTTTACCGGCACGTTCATGCTATTGGATCGCAAGCGGCAAACGGGGCTGATTGTCCTGAGTAATCGCATTCATCCAACGGCTGATAATCCGGTCTTTTTGGAACGACGAGATGCGATTGTGGCACAATTTTTAGCGGATAATCACCTAGAAACAAAAGCCTAGTCAAATTCGCAAATTTGCGTATTATCCGCTTACATTTGTGGTAAAATGGGACTATTGATAAATAAAGCGCATTAGGAGTGAGTGAACTGACAGAACCTTTATTTCTAAAACCTGTTTTTCAAGAAAAAATTTGGGGTGGTCGCAAATTAGCTGAAGCCTTCGATTATGATTTACCAGACGGCGATATTGGTGAATGTTGGGCCATTTCAGCCCATCCCCATGGTCCTAGTACCATCGAAAATGGCCCATTAAAAGGGCTCACATTAGATCAAGCATGGGCAACCCACCGCAAATATTTCGGTAATGCAGAAGGTAAAGTATTCCCATTGTTAACTAAGATTTTGGATGCTGAAGCAAGTCTTTCTGTCCAAGTGCACCCAGATGACGCTTATGCTGCTGCTCATGAAGGTCCAACCGAACTCGGTAAGACGGAATGTTGGTATATTTTGGATGCTGAACCAGGTGCTTATTTAATCTATGGCCACCATGCCAAGACCAAAGCGGAATTAACAGCAATGATTGAAGCAGGCAAGTGGGATGATTTACTCCGCAAAGTGCCCGTTAAGACTGGTGACTTTTTCTACGTCCCAAGTGGCACGATTCACGCATTGAACAAAGGGATTATGGCGCTTGAAACCCAACAAAGTAGTGATACAACATATCGGTTATACGATTATGATCGGGTTGATGCTAAGACGGGCGAAAAACGCGAACTACACTTGAAGCAATCAATTGATACGACGATTGTGCCGCATCAAGATCCCGTTTTGAATATTCAAACAGAACATGTTGGAGATTCAACAATCACGACTTATGTGCAACCACCAATGTCACCATTTTTCAGTGTTTACCAATGGTTAGTGAAGGGCGACTTACACTTTGATCGGACAACGGCACCCTATACTTTAGTCTCCGTGGTCGATGGTGAAGGCGAACTGATTGTCGATGGGCAAACTTACCCAATTCACAAGAATATGCATTTTGTGTTACCATTTGATATTAAGTCATGGGACTTAAAAGGTGACATGCAAATTATTGCGTCAGAACCGGGTAACAAGTAAACTGAATATAACCAATTGCAACCGCAGCCGTGGTTGCAATTTTTTTTAATGATTAAAAGAGTAGGATGACAAGTATGCAAAGACAAATCGAAGCAATTGAACAATTTGTACGAACGGAATTGGCAGCAGAACACAGCGGTCATGGATTCGATCACATTCAACGGGTCGTGAATAATGCCCGTTTAATTCAGCAAAAAGAGTTAGCTGCGGACCTAACAACGATTATCTTGGCGGCCTTATTGCATGATGTGATTGATGAAAAAATCGCGACTGATGTTGAACAGGCTCGACAAAAGGTAAAAACTAAACTAACCGAAAACGGCATACAAGATGGCCAACAAACGGCAATTTTTGATATTATCGACCACATGTCCTTTTCGAAAAATCTCAATCAACACCAAACGCTAAGTTTAGAAGGGCAAATCGTTCAAGATGCGGATCGGTTAGATGCAATCGGCGCGATTGGGATTGGGCGGACCTTCATGTATGGTGGCGCACACGATGGGGTTGCTTATGATCCTGAGATTCAACCACGGGCGGAATTGACAAAGGAAAACTATCGCGAACCGTCTACCGTGATTAACCATTTTTATGAGAAATTATTTAAATTGGCAGCAACGATGAACACACAGGCAGCGCGCGAAATCGCGCAAGCGCGAACGGATTTCATGCACCAGTTTGTGGATCAGTATTTAGCGGAGTGGACAGGGCAACGCTAAAAAACGAAACATTGATATGCAAAAGGGCGGTAACAATATTTTTGTTAGCGCCCTTTTGGATAGTTGTGTTCTGATCGTTTAAACGTGTTCTGTAAGTCATCCGAACCCAGAGCCACACGCTAGCCATCGACCGTTAGCCAGTCGTTTTGGAGTAGTTCGTGGGTTCTCTTTTGCAGGGGTAACCACAATTCAGCGCGGAGGATATTGATGAGGGATTCCCAGAAGAGGCGGTCCTTTTTTTGTTGGTCGGTAATATGTAATTCGATTTCTTGACCACTTTCAGTGGTTGCGAAAACTTTATCATGATTTTCAATCCGATTAATTTGAACGGACTCGACTGCTGGCATTTGATTTAACATAATGATTCGCTCCTTTTTATAGGTTAAAGTCAGTATACCGAGCAAGTATTGTGAAACGATTATCATTTTATGAATAAAAAGTGTATTTTTTCTTGCGAAATGATTAAGACATCAAAAAAGTCGACCGCATAATGGTCGACTTTTTGATTTGTTAATTTTGGACGCGTTTGACGCCGGCTGCATCGACTTGGTAACGTGATTCTTCGAGTGGTAAGTCAGCGATTTGTTGTAAATCAAATTCTGGAAAACGCCGGCTAACCGCAATCGATAAAAGTCGTTTGGCTAAAACACCGTTGTGCGTGAGAATTGGACCATGGAAGTATGAACCAAATGTGTTTTTATAAACACAACCTTCGGTGCCGTCATCACCATTGTTGCCGTGACCACGTTTGATGTAACCAAGTGGTTTTTCATCCTTGCCCAAGAAAGTCCGGCCGTTGTGATTTTCAAAACCGAGGTAGGTTTCGTTAAACTCACGGTTTTCGATGACAATATCACCGATAAAACGATTGTTATCTTGGCTCAATGTGTAATGATCAAGTGCGCCGATTCCAGGAATCTTGTCGCCGTTTGCGCCAATATAGTAGTGACCTAATAATTGATAACCACCACAGATGGCAAGCATAACACCACCGTTTTCAATGTATTCGGTGAGGGCTGCTTTTTTGTCGTTGAGGTCTTTTGAGATGATTTTTTGTTCGAAGTCTTGGCCACCGCCGAAGAGAACGATATCGTAACGACTTGCATCGAAATCTTGACCGATACTAATGACTTCTGTTTCAGTTTGAATGCCAACTTTTTTGGCATAGTAATCAAGGACTAAAATATTACCAAGATCACCATATGTGTTCATTAAATTGCCGTATAGATGACAAATTCTTAATGTCTGGGTCATACTGATAGTCCTTTCTTAATATAATTGGCAGCTGCCAGCTTCTTACGTAGTTGTAAAACAGCGGTATAAGTTGCTAATACATAAACATGTTTGGTTGGGGCTGCTTCAATGGCTGCCATCGTTGCATCGAGTTCTTTGGTTTCGTGTAATTGATCTGCCGTGACACCAGCTACTTTTAGTCGGAAAGCGATATCGTCACCGCGTTCGCCACCGGTAATCACGGTTGGAATGTTGTGTTTGAGTAAGTCTTCAAACTCGCCATCCCAAATCCAACTCGTATCAATTCCATCGGCATAGTTAGCGTTAAGCAACATTGCGAGTGAAAAGTCTTCTGGATCAGAACTGATCATTTGTAAGACTTGGTTTAAGCCAACCGGATTTTTAACGAGTACCAATGTGACCGCTTTGTCTTTTAATTGAATGACTTCTTGACGGCCAAAGATTCGTTTGTCTTCAGTGAAGGCCTTTTGAATTGCTTTCACTGGAATATCAAAGAATCGACCGACACTATAGGCTGCAAGTGCGTTATAGATGTTGTACATGCCGCCAATTGAAATTTCAAACGGTTCGTTGTTAATTTCAAAGTGTGAATTTGTGGGGCGCATCTGATTGATGGCAGTGACTGCTTCGTCTAATTCAGGTCGTTGGTAGCCACAATTAGGGCAGTAAAACTTCCCTTGGCTGGCATAACTGATGAATTTGTAATGAATGATGTGATCACAAACGGGGCACAAAACGCCGTCTGTGTTGCTTGGAGCCATCATTTCGCCATCTGGTAAGTGGTTGAATCCGTAATAAATCTTTGGATTAGGAAGTTCAACCGATGAAAAGAGAGGCAAGTCAGCGTTCATAATGAGGGTTGCCTCAGGAACGAGTTTGACGCCCGCTAGAATCATATTATAAGTCGTGTAGATTTCGCCGAAACGATCCATCTGATCACGGAAAATATTCGTCATCACAATCGCTTTGGGCTTGATGTAGTGACAAAGGGGTTCCACATTGGCTTCATCGACTTCGAGGACGGCCAATTGCCGTTGTCCTTTTTGAGGATGATCTGCTAAAAAGGCGGTGGTCAATCCTTGCATCATGTTCGAGCCACTCGAATTGGTCATGATATGATCGTATTTTTGCTTCAACGTCTGCACAGTGAGTGCGGTCGTTAATGTTTTACCATTGGTACCGGTAATGATAATCACGTCGTAGTTCTTGGTTAACTGCTTTAACACAGCAGGATCGAACTTGGTTGCGATTTTCCCGGGGAGGGAGCTGCCACCTTTCATAAAGGTATGTAAATACCAATATGAAAAACGTCCTGCTGTAATTGCAAATGAGCTTTTAATTGTCATGCTTGCCACCCTTTCAATGTTCATAATCATAGCATAAATTCTCAATTTGGACGATATAAAAACGCATCTGCAAATAAAATAAGGGAAACTTTAGAATTTAATAGTGGCGAATATTGTTGCCTCGCTGATTTTCAGGTATACTAGATTAAAATGTGCTTAACATAGGGGTGTTTGAGAGTGGCGCAATTATTTTTTAGATATGGTGCAATGAATAGTGGTAAGTCGATTGAAATTTTAAAAGTCGCACACAATTATGAAGAGCAGAATAAATCAGTGATCATCCTGACGAGTGGGATTGATAATCGCGACGGGGTGGGGATTGTTTCAAGTCGGATTGGGCTCAAACGTGAGGCGACACCGATTTTCTCGGATACGAATATCTTTGAGTTGGTACAATCGACTAATCCGGATGCAGCGTGTGTCTTGATTGATGAATCACAATTTTTAGAACGGCATCACGTAATCGAAGCGGCGCAGGTCGTTGATGATTTGAATATCCCGGTGATGGCGTTTGGGTTGAAGAATGATTTTAAGAATGAATTATTCGAAGGCTCGAAATACTTATTGCTATTTGCCAATAAGATTGAAGAAATGAAGACCATCTGTTGGTTCTGTCGCAAAAAAGCGATTATGAACTTGCGAATGAACGATGGCAAACCGGTTTATACGGGTGAACAGATTCAAATCGGGGGCAACGAAGCATACTACCCCGTTTGTCGGAAACACTATTTTAACCCACCGGTAACACAAGAGAGTGAAAAGGAAGGCTAGTCATTCATGGATAAAATGTTTGAACAACTTGATAGTTTGTTAGACCGCTATGCGGAATTACAGGAATTAATGTCTGATCCAGAAGTGATCAACGAAACCAGTCGGTATATGGAATTGTCTAAAGAAGAAGCGGGTTTACGGGAAATTGTTGGTAAATACACGCGTTTGAAGACTGTCTTAAACGACATTGCAGAAAGCGAAGAATTGTTACGCGAATCTAATGACCCAGAAATGGAAGAATTAGCTAAAGCGGATTTAAGTGAGTTACAAGATGAAAAGGAACAATTAGAACAAGACATCAAGATTTTGATGTTACCAACGGATCCTAACGATGAAAAGAATATCATCATGGAAATTCGTGGGGCTGCTGGTGGCGACGAAGCCAGTCTCTTTGCAGGTGATTTGTTGAATATGTATCAACGCTACGCTGAATCACAAAACTGGCAAACTGAAATCATCGATGAAACGGCTACAGAAGTGGGTGGCTTCAAAGAAGTTGCGATGATGATTACCGGTAAAAATGTTTATTCGAAGTTAAAATATGAAAATGGTGCGCACCGTGTCCAACGGATTCCAAAGACCGAATCACAAGGTCGTGTTCATACCTCAACAGCGACTGTTGCAGTTATGCCTGAATATGATGGGGTTGACGTGCAGCTCGATCCTAAGGATATTCGGACTGACGTTTATCGTGCCTCAGGTGCTGGTGGTCAACATATCAATAAAACCTCTTCAGCCGTGCGGATGACGCATATTCCAACCGGGATTGTGGTTGCGATGCAAGATCAACGGTCACAACAACAAAACCGAGTGAAGGCAATGCAAATCTTACAGTCACGGGTTTATGATTTCTATGAATCACAAAATCAAAGTGAATACGATTCAAGCCGGAAGTCAGCGGTTGGGTCTGGGGATCGTTCTGAACGGATTAGAACATATAACTATCCACAAAACCGAGTGACGGATCATCGAATTGGTTTAACGTTAAACAAATTAGATCGGATTATGAACGGGGAATTAGGCGACGTCATTGATGCGTTAATTCTTTACGATCAAACCGAAAAATTGGAGCAATTACAAGATGGCACAGCTCACTTATCTTAAAGCCCTGAATTGGGCTTTTTTATTTTTAGAAGAACACGCTAAAGAACGTGAAGCAGCGCGCTTTTTACTACTCGGTCGTAAACATTGGACGACGACCCAACTGGTCTTGCATTATCACGATGAAATGCCGACTGCCGAATACGATCAGTATCAAGCAGACTTAAACGCGTTTATCGCTGATCAACCGGCACAATACATTTTGGGATATGCTAATTTTTACGGACGCGATTTTAAGGTGACGCCGGCAACGCTTATTCCACGACTTGAGACGGAAGAATTGGTAGAATGGATATTAGATGCTACACAACCAAAGAACCGACCGCTTAAAGTGTTGGATGTTGGGACAGGAACGGGCGCCATTGCAATTACCCTTGCCTGTGAGCATCCAGAATGGGAAGTGACCGCAATTGATATTTCACTAGAAGCGATTGCTGTTGCACAAGCAAATGCGCGCCAATTAAACGCGCATGTTAACTTTATCGTGGGTGATTTTCTAACCCCAGTGATGGGCCAACAGTTTGATGTGATTGTGTCTAATCCGCCATATATTGCACAGGATGAACGGCATGTGATGGATGCGTCCGTTTTGAAATACGAACCCGACTTGGCCCTATTTGCAGATAATAACGGCTTAGCGTTTTATGAACGGTTTGCTAAAGAAGTGCGTGCGTATTTAAAACCAGATGGGCAGCTTTATTTAGAGTTCGGTTATCAGCAAAAAGAGGCGATCGTTCGGTTATTCGAACATGAATCGACCGATGTAGCGGTTACAATCAAAAAAGATATGGCTAATTGGTCTAGAATGGCCCGTGTGGGTTACGATTTCAATCGGAATTTGGTATGATGTAAATCAGAAGTAGAGTAAGGAAGGTCTATAATGGAAACCAAGAGATACACAGTAGAACAGATTGAACAAGCAGCAGCAGATTTAAAAGCGGGCGAATTGATTTCATTTCCA
This sequence comes from Latilactobacillus sp. VITA-14, assembly GCF_046580785.1. NCBI lineage: Bacteria > Bacillati > Bacillota > Bacilli > Lactobacillales > Lactobacillaceae > Latilactobacillus > Latilactobacillus sp. VITA-14. The sequence goes on along the minus strand of NZ_JBJKTM010000006.1, from coordinate 53,524 downwards.
ACTGAGACCGTCTATGGTCTTGGGGCAGATGCGACGAATCCTGAAGCGGTTAAGAAAGTTTATGCCGCTAAGGGGCGCCCAAGTGATAATCCGCTAATCGTGCATGTAGCAAGTGTTGCGACGGTTGAGCATTACGCAGCCGGAGTTAGTGATCGATTTAAGCAATTAGTCGACGCTTTTTGGCCCGGTTCATTGACAATTATTTTGCCGCTAAAACATGCGGCACTAGATTCAGTTGTGACGGGTGGTTTAAAGACCGCTGCCTTTAGAATGCCGAACAATGCGGTGACGTTAGACTTGATTAAAGCGGCCGGTGTCCCACTTGTGGGGCCTTCAGCCAATACATCAGGCAAGCCCAGTCCAACCACTGCCGATCACGTTTTACATGATCTAAATGGAAAGATTGCCGGTGTCATTGATGATGGTCCAACTGGTGTTGGGTTGGAATCAACGGTGATTGATTTAAGTGTTGCGACACCCGTTATTTTACGACCCGGTGTTGTGACTCAAGAAGCCATTGAACGTGTGATTGGGCCGATTATGACAAACCACCATAAAGTTGGCGCAGCTGAAACGCCAAAGGCACCAGGCATGAAATACAAACACTATGCTCCAAATGCACAGGTTTACATAGTGCCAACGCCAGATGAATTTCCGGCGGCGGTTAAATGGGCCAGTCAACAAAATGTGCCATTTGGTGTTATGGCGGTTGATACGGTGTTAGGGCAGTTATCTGACGTTAGGTTTAAAGATCAGTTCTCTTTAGGTGATTCTGTAGTGACTGCTAGTCAACACTTGTTTGAAGGATTACGGTATTTTGATTTGAATCCTGAGGTTAAAATTATATTAGTGCAAGGCTTCGCAAAAGAGGGTGTCGGATTAGCGTATATGAATCGCCTCGAGAAGTCTGCCGGCCAACAATACTTTACTTCGAAATAGGCACTATTTTAATAGGAAGAGGAGTGATTGTAAATGATTGAACAAACTGATCCAGCAATTTACGAATTGATTAAAAAAGAGGAACAACGCCAGGTGCATAATATTGAACTAATTGCTTCTGAAAACATTGTTTCCGGAGCTGTTCAAGAAGCACAAGGTAGCGTATTAACCAATAAATATGCCGAGGGTTATCCGGGCAAACGGTTTTACGGTGGTTGTGAATTTATCGATCAAATTGAATCACTCGCGATTGAACGTGCTAAACAACTTTTTAATGCAGAACATGCCAATGTACAACCGCACTCCGGTTCGCAGGCTAATATGGCAGTTTACCAAGCGCTTTTAGAACCCGGTGATAAGATTTTAGGGATGAACCTCACAGATGGCGGTCATTTAACCCATGGGTCACCGTTTAACTTCAGTGGGCAACTTTATCACTTCTATAGTTATGGCGTTGCTGACGATAACGAACGAATCGATTATGATGCGCTCGCTGCTAAAGCGGATGAAATTCACCCTAAAATGATTGTTGCAGGGGCATCAGCATACAGTCGGACAATTGACTTCCCAAGGTTACGCGCCATTGCCGATCATGTCGGTGCCTATTTAATGGTCGATATGGCACACATTGCTGGTTTAGTGGCAACTGGTGTTCATCCAAGTCCAGTGCCATATGCCGATGTGGTGACCACAACAACGCATAAAACGTTGCGTGGACCTCGTGGTGGAATGATTTTGTGTAAAGCAGAATATGCCAAAGCAATTGACTCTGCCATCTTCCCTGGTATTCAAGGTGGACCGCTCGAACATGTCATTGCGGCGAAAGCTGTTGCATTTGGTGAAGATTTACAACCTGAATTTACAGCATATACAAAACAAATTGTGGCCAATGCGCAAGCGATGGCTGTCGTTTTCGAACAATCTGACTTAGTACGTGTGGTTTCAGGCGGGACTGACAATCATTTAATGTTACTCGATTTAACGCAGAGTGGCTTAAATGGGAAGGAAGTCCAAGCATTTTTAGATAGTGTCCACATTACCGTTAATAAGAATACCATTCCTTTTGAAAAATTAAGTCCATTTAAGGCAAGTGGGATTCGAATTGGGACCCCAGCAATTACATCGCGCGGGTTTAAAGAAGCGGATTGTGAATTGATTGCGCAATTAATTTTAGAAGTGATTGAAAAACACGATCAATTAGACGCCATGACGCGCATTAGTGCAGATGTTTTAGCGTTGACGGATCGTTTTCCAATCACACAAGCTAAATTTTTAGATTAATTAATGAATACCGCTAGTTTTTTGATGCTATTTACGCTACAATAGTAAACAGAATTTTACGCGGAAGGGAGAGTGACTCGGAGAAGGTTTTCTTTGGAGTCACTCTTTTTTTGCGAAAAAAATTTGGACTAAATTCATTGAATAGAATAGGGGCAAAGTAAATGGCAAAATTCACAGTATTAAATCATCCGTTAATTCAACACAAATTAACGATTATCCGGAATAAGGATACGGGTACTAAAGTTTTCCGCGAAGTCGCAAACGAAATCGCAGAATTAATGGTTTATGAAATCACGCGCGATTTAGCAATGGAAGACGTAGAAGTTGAAACACCAATGGGGCCTGCAATTGAAAAACAATTGAGCGGGAAAAAATTAGCCGTTGTGCCAATTCTGCGTGCAGGTCTTGGGATGGTTGATGGCGTTTTAGAATTAATCCCAGCCGCTAAAGTTGGTCACATTGGTATGTACCGTGACGAAAAAACATTACAACCCCACGAATACTTTGTTAAATTACCAACAGATATCGATCAACGACAACTATTCATCGTTGATCCAATGCTTGCAACTGGTGGCTCAGCAATCATGGCCATCGATGCCCTTAAAAAACGCGGCGCAACGTCAATGCGCCTTGTTGTACTAGTGGCTGCACCTGAAGGCGTTAAAGCTGTTCAAGAAGCCCATCCAGATGTTGACATCTATGCAGCTGGTCTTGATGATCATTTAAACGAGGATGGATACATTGTTCCTGGTTTGGGGGATGCAGGCGACCGTCTTTTCGGGACTAAATAGCCATTAATTAGGTACCGATAATAAAAGCGCGCAACACTTGATTTTCCTGTGTTACGCTTTTTTTTGCCAAAAAAGCAACCGTTAATAAGTTTAATCTTTTGATATGATAATATTTATGGTATTTGAGTGCATTGACAAAAAAATAATTAGAAATTAGTTAGTATTTGCTTTGTACTTTTAATTTAATGGTGGTATTATCATACTTGTATTGCGGTGATGATTTATGCTTAATTTTTCTACATAAATATTGCTGTTTTTAGGTTCGTTGTGCAACTCGCGTAGTCGTTGATAGAGTGGAATCAACAAATAAGCCTAAGGGAGGAGGGAATTTTGTGGATGATAAATATCCCATTATTAGCATTTTGGGAATTCGTTTTAATTTAGCAAACTGTCTGTCGGTTTTAGTAAGTGCGGTTTTGGTTTTTGCACTCGTTTTCTTTTTATCAAGAAAAATTGCGCTCAAACCGGCTAAACGACAAAATGTTTTAGAGTGGATTATTGATTTTACAAACGGAATCGTTAAGGGTGCAATGCCTGGTGAAGAAGGTAAGCAATTTTACCTATTTACATTCGTTATGTTCATGTTCATATTTATCAGTAATCAACTTGGTTTGATTCTTCAAATTAAAGTACATGGTGTTACTTGGTTGAAGAGTCCAACAGCTAATCCGATTATCACGATGTCGCTTGCGATGATCGTCTTAGTGCTTGCGCACTACTTTGGTGTTGAACGGTTAGGCTTTGGTAATTACATGAAGAGTTATATTAAACCGGTAGGGTTTTTCTTACCAATTAATATCATCGAACAATTTACCAATTTCTTAACGTTGTCCTTGCGTTTGTACGGGAACATTTTTGCGGGTGAAGTTTTACTAAGTTTATTAGTTAAAATGGCCTTCTCACATGGACCAGCAACGATGCTTGTGACGGCACCGCTTCAAATGATTTGGCAAGGCTTCTCCGTCTTTATTGGAGCTATCCAAGCATATGTATTTGTAACACTATCGATGGTCTATATTTCAGAAAAAATTGAAATGGAAGACTAAAATTTAGGAGGAAAAAAAATGAACTATTTAGCAGCAGCTATCGCGGCTGGTTTAGCAGCATTCGCAGCATCATATGGTAATGGTAAGGTTATTTCAAAAACAATCGAAAGTATGGCACGCCAACCAGAATTGTCAGCAGAATTACGCTCAATGATGTTTATCGGTGTTGGTTTGATTGAAGCTGTTCCAATTATTTCTATTGTCGTTTCTTTCTTGATCTTATTTAGTTAATCCAAGTGAATTTAAATTTTCGCTTTAAAAATTAGTCAGTAAGTCAAGGAAGGAGTGTCAATAGATGTTTAGTAATTTAATCGTTGGTGCTTCTGAAGCCTACCTTGGAGATTCACTTTTCGTACTAGTTGTCTTTATCATTTTAGTCGCTTTAGTTGGTAAATTTGCGTTTGGTCCTGTTTCAAAGATGATGCAAGATCGTTCAGACAAAATTACAAACGATTTAGATAACGCTGCTCGCTCACGTGAAGATGCTGCCAAATTAGCAGCCCAACGTGCAACAGAGTTAAAGAATTCTAAATCAGAAGCAGTTGAAATTGTGAATGCAGCCAAACAAAATGGTGAAAAACAACGTGAAGGCATGGTCAAACTTGCTCAAGAAGAAGTCCAAACTTTAAAACAAAATGCTAAAAAAGACATCGAACAATCTCGTTTAGATGCGTTAAACAGTGTGAGAGATGATGTTGCTCAACTATCTATTGAAATTGCTTCTAAACTCATTAAGAAAGAATTGTCAGTTACTGATCAAAAGTCATTGATCAATTCCTACATTGAAGGGTTGGACAAGCAAAATGAAACTAGATAAATATGCAGTCGGACAACGCTATGCAAAGGCATTATTTTCCCTTGCAGAACAAGAGCAACAATTTGAAAGTATCCATGAAGAGATACAAGCACTCGAGACTATTTTCAATGACAACCCAAGATTGGGTGCAGTTCTGACTGATACGACTTTATCTGGATTGAAACAACGTGAGCTTCTAAAGAGCCTTTCCGGTGAATTTAGTACACTCATGCAACACTTTTTAAGCCTTGTTTTTGACTATCAAAGAATGGCTGAGATGCCATACATTATTGCGGCCTACGAAGATCTTTATGATCAAAAGATGGGGATTGCATACGCTAAGGTAACGTCAGCCGTTGCTTTAGATGGTGATCAAATCGCAAAGATTAGCCAAAGCTACGCTAAACGCGAAGGTCTCAATCAGGTCTTAGTGGAAAGTATCGTTGATCCAGATATTATTGGTGGGATTGTACTGGAATCGAATCACAAGGTGATCGATGGCAGTGTTAAACATGGCTTAGATCAAATTAAGTCATTACTATTGAAATAGTCAATCGTTGATAAAGAGGTGAACCTGATGAGCATCAAAACTGAGGAAATCAGTGCATTAATTAAACAACAACTTGCAAATTATAATGAAGATTTAGCCGTTGAAGAAGTCGGTACTGTCACTTATGTTGGTGATGGGATTGCACGTGCTCACGGTTTAGAAAACGCCCTTTCAAATGAATTGCTAGAATTTTCTAACGGTTCATACGGGGTTGCGCAAAACTTGGAAACCAACGATGTTGGGATTATCATCTTAGGTGAATATGAAAACATTCGTGAAGGTGACCAAGTTAAACGAACAGGCCGGATTATGGAAGTGCCTGTTGGCGATGCTTTAATTGGTCGTGTTGTTAATCCATTGGGTCAACCCGTGGACGGCAAAGGCGAAATTAAAACGGACAAAACTCGTCCAATCGAAAAGAAGGCACCGGGTGTTATGGCACGTCAATCTGTTTCAGAACCTTTACAAACAGGTCTAAAAGCCATTGATGCTTTGGTACCAATCGGTCGTGGTCAACGTGAATTAATTATCGGGGATCGTAAGACTGGTAAAACATCTGTTGCGATTGATACGATTATTAATCAAAAAGATCAAGACATGATTTGTATTTACGTTGCGATCGGTCAAAAAGAATCGACCGTTAGAGCGCAAGTGGAAACCTTACGTCGTTACGGCGCTATGGATTATACCATCGTTGTCGAAGCTGGTCCTAGTCAACCAGCACCATTACTCTACATTGCACCATATGCTGGTGCAGCGATGGGTGAAGAATTCATGTATAACGGCAAGCACGTCTTAATCGTCTATGATGATTTAAGTAAACAAGCTGCTGCTTATCGTGAAATTTCATTACTTTTGAGAAGACCTCCAGGCCGTGAAGCTTACCCTGGTGATATCTTCTACTTACATTCACGTTTATTGGAACGGGCTGCTAAGTTAAGTGATGAATTAGGTGGCGGTTCAATGACTGCTTTACCAATCATCGAAACACAAGCTGGGGACATCTCAGCTTATATCCCAACTAACGTTATTTCCATCACTGATGGTCAGATCTTCTTGGAAAGTGATTTATTCTATTCAGGAACACGTCCAGCGATTGATGCTGGGTCATCTGTTTCTCGTGTTGGGGGCGCAGCGCAAACGAAGGCGATGAAGAAGGTTTCTGGGACATTACGTCTTGATCTTTCATCATACCGTGAACTTGAAGCCTTTACGCAATTCGGTTCAGACTTGGATGCGGCAACACAAGCGAAATTAAATCGTGGTAAACGGACTGTTGAAGTTTTGAAACAACCACTTCACAAACCATTACCATTCGAACAACAAACAACGATTCTTTATGCATTAACACACGGCTTTATTGATGACGTTCCAGTTGACGATATCATGCAATATGAAAGTCAATTGAGCGATTATCTTGAAAGTAACGTAAAGGACTTGATGGACACTATCCGTCAAACCGCTGCATTGCCAGATACAGATAAGTTAGATGCTGCTATCAAATCCTTCACAGAAGGTTTTGTCGGCGCTGAAGCTACTGCTGACAATCAAGACTCAGGACAGTAAGGGGTGAATTAATTGGCTGAATCTTTAATGGATATCAAACGAAGAATCGCCTCTACTAAAAAAACTGGGCAAATTACGAGTGCTATGCAAATGGTCTCTGGTGCAAAACTTTCTCAGATTGAAAAAAATTCAATCGCTTATCAACAATATACGAATAAGATTCGAGAAATCGTCACGCATTTGGCTGCAAGTCAATTAATTGCAAGTGCACGTCAAAAAAGTACCGCTAAAGCAGCAGAAGCTACTAACGGTACTTCACAGAAATCATTGCGGCATGACATTACGTTAAGTAATTTGTTAGTGGAAAGACCAATCAAAAAGACCGGTTATTTGGTCATCACGAGTGATCGTGGATTGGTTGGCGCTTATAACAGCTCAATCTTAAAAGCAATGGTTGAAATGATTTCAGAAAACCACAAGTCTGCTGATGAATATGCTATTTTAGCCGTTGGTGGCACTGGTGCTGATTTCTTTAAAGCACGGCAAATGAACTTATCCTACGAATATCGTGGTGTAAGTGACGTGCCATCATTTAATGAAGTCCGTGAAATCATCAAAACAGCTGTTGCAATGTATGATAGCGGCGTGTTTGACGAGTTGTACGTTTGTTACAACCATCATGTCAACTCACTGACATCTGCTTTTCGAGCTGAAAAAATGCTACCTATTACCGACTTGGATGTTTCAGAAGTCACTGATAAAGATCAAGAATACATCACAGAACCTTCTGTTGATGATGCCTTAGATGCCATTCTACCGCAATACGCTGAAAGTTTGATTTACGGCGCACTACTTGATTCTAAAACAGCTGAACATTCTGCTTCCATGACGGCGATGAAGAGTGCCACTGATAATGCTAATAATTTAATTTCTGATTTATCAATTAAATTTAACCGGGCACGTCAAGCACAGATTACTACAGAAATCACCGAAATTGTCGGTGGTGCGGCAGCATTAGAATAAGAAACGCGGGAGGAAAATAACAACTATGAGTATGGGAAAAGTTGTCCAAGTTATTGGTCCCGTTGTCGATGTCGAATTTTCTTTAGATACGACTTTACCAGATATCAATAATGCCTTGGTTGTCAACAAAGGGAACGACGAATCTGTCGTCTTAGAAGTGGCACTTGAATTAGGTGATGGGGTAATGCGTACTATTTCAATGGAATCAACTGACGGTTTACGTCGGGGGATGGCTGTTGAAGACACTGGTCGTGCAATTAACGTACCAGTTGGTAAAGAAACTTTAGGACGGGTATTTAACGTTCTTGGTGAAACAATCGATGGCGGCGAAGAATTTCCTGCAGATTTTAGACGGGACAGTATCCACCGTTCTGCACCTAAATTTGAGGAATTAAATACAAGTTCAGAAATTCTTGAAACAGGGATTAAGGTTATCGATTTACTTGCACCTTATTTACGAGGTGGGAAAATTGGTTTGTTTGGTGGTGCCGGTGTTGGTAAAACCGTTTTAATCCAAGAATTAATCCATAATATCGCTGAAGAACATGGTGGTATTTCTGTCTTTACTGGTGTTGGTGAACGAACACGTGAAGGTAATGACTTATACTTTGAAATGAAAGAATCAGGCGTTTTGGAAAAGACAGCGATGGTTTTCGGTCAAATGAATGAATCACCTGGCGCTCGTATGCGAGTTGCCTTGACTGGTTTAACAATTGCTGAATACTTTCGTGATATTGAAGGCCAAGATGTGTTATTATTCATCGATAACATTTTCCGATTCACTCAAGCTGGTTCAGAAGTTTCTGCCTTATTAGGACGGATGCCTTCTGCCGTTGGTTACCAACCAACATTGGCAACAGAAATGGGCCAATTGCAAGAACGAATCACGTCTACTAAAAAAGGTTCAGTTACATCAATCCAAGCCATTTATGTGCCTGCTGATGATTATACTGATCCTGCGCCTGCAACAACTTTCGCGCATTTGGATGCTACAACTAACTTGGATCGTAAATTAACACAACAGGGGATTTATCCTGCTGTTAACCCACTAGAATCAACTTCTAGTGCTTTGGATCCAGAAATTGTTGGCGAAGAACATTACGAAGTTGCTTCAGAAGTGCAACACGTCTTACAACGGTATCGTGAATTACAAGATATCATCTCGATCTTAGGGATGGATGAATTATCTGATGATGAAAAGATTATCGTTGCGCGTGCTCGTCGGATTCAATTCTTCTTATCACAAAACTTCCACGTTGCCGAAGCCTTCACAGGCCAAGCCGGCTCATACGTGCCAGTAAAAGATACAGTGGCAGGCTTCAAAGGCATCTTAGCGGGTGACTATGATGATGTCCCTGAAGAAGCATTCCGGCTTGTCGGGAATATTGATGCTGCATTAGCAAAAGCTAAAGAATTGGGTTATACACCATCCGAACAAGAAACGAAACAAGCTTAGAAAGGGGCGTTAATGATGGCAGAAGAACAAAAGGTATTAACCGTTAATATCGTGACCCCAAGTGGGATTGTCTATGATCATCACGCAACATTGTTGGTTGTACCAGCGATGGCCGGGCAACTTGGTATTATGGCTAATCATGAGCCAATTATTACCCCTTTAGAAATTGGTGAGATTCGCGTTAAACGGACTGATGATCCAGCACGTGAAGACGCAATTGCGGTCAATGGTGGGTTCATGGAAGTGAGCCATAACGTTGCTTCAATCGTTGCCGATAGTGCTGAACGGGCGCGTGATATTGATATTACGCGTGCGCAAAGTGCCAAGGAACGTGCTCAAAACGCAATTAAAACAGCGTCCGAACATAATGATACTGACGAATTACGCCGGGCTCAAATTGCACTGCAACGTGCGATAAACCGGATTAACGTTAAGAATCACTTATTGTAGGATTCAAAAAGCCTTAAACCTGAATGGTTTAAGGCTTTTTTTGTTTCTTAAGATTCAGTCTGGTGGGCAGACAAATCCTATTTTGGTATGTTACAATGTTTGCATATCACAAAAGGGGCGTTATTTAAGTGCAATCAATCGGGTTACAGGCAGTTATTTCAATTATTAGCCATATTGGTTTTATTTTAATCAGTTTTTATGGCTTACAATCAATCCGGTTTGAGCAATTTTTCAAACCGAATCATATCCGTCAAGTACAGATTGTCATAGTATTTCTCGCTATTGTGATGGGCTACACCGTTAGCCAATTCTTTTTAGAAATAATCGCGCAGGCTAAAAATGTGATTTTTTTAGTCCCATAAACTAGCAGTCTTATTCGGAGGGAAACTCTTGGAAAAATTGATTATACAAGGCGGTCAACGATTAGTTGGCGAAGTTCAAATCGAAGGCGCCAAAAACGCAGTATTACCAATTATGGCGGCTGCCTTACTAGCAACTGACGGACCCGTTCAATTAACGAACGTTCCTATTTTATCTGATGTCTTCATGATGCAAGATGTATTAAAGAGTTTAGATGCTAAAGTTGAGTTTGATGAACAACGGAACCAATTAACAATCGATGCCAGTAGTGATTTGAATTTTGAAGCAGCTTTTGAATATGTTTCAAAAATGCGTGCTTCCATCGTTGTGATGGGGCCGTTATTAGCGCGCTTAGGTCACGCACGAGTTGCGATGCCAGGTGGTTGTGCTATCGGTTCGCGGCCTGTTGATTTACATTTGAAGGGTTTTGAAGCACTTGGTGCAACCATTCATCAAAATCATGGTTACATTGAAGCTAAAGCAGAACGCCTAGTGGGAACTAATATTTACTTAGATTTTCCTAGTGTTGGTGCGACACAAAACATCATGATGGCTGCGACAATGGCTGAAGGGACAACGGTGATTGAAAACGTTGCTCGTGAACCTGAAATTGTGGATCTTGCTAATGTCTTAAACAAAATGGGTGCGAACGTTTTTGGCGCCGGAACTGAGACAATTCGGGTGGCAGGCGTAACCGCTTTACACGGGACGGATCACAGTATCGTGCAAGATCGGATTGAAGCCGGAACCTTCATGGTAGCCGCTGCGGCAACACAAGGAAATGTCTTGATTAAAGAAGCGATTGCTGAACACAATAAACCACTCCTATCAAAATTAGTGGAAATGGGTGCGGAAGTGATTGACGAAGAAGCTGGTGTTCGAATTATTGGTTCCGCTGAATTAAAGGCATGTAATATCAAGACGCTACCTTATCCAGGCTTTCCAACTGATATGCAAGCACAAATGACGACACTTCAATTACTTGCTAAGAAGACGAGTGTTATGACCGAAACGGTATTTGAAAATCGTTTCATGCATTTGGAAGAACTCCGCCGAATGAATGCGGATTATCAAATTGAAGGTCAATCAGTTGTGCTTTATGGCGATACACATTTCAATGGGGCTGAAGTGGCTGCAACCGATTTAAGAGCTGCCGCAGCACTTGTCATTGCTGGGTTAGTAGCTAATGGTGAAACGTTGGTTACGAACCTTCAATACATGGACCGGGGTTACTATCATTTCCATCAAAAATTACGGGCACTTGGGGCACATATTAGTCGAGCTGATTTTGATGCTGCCGGTCACCGGATTAAACAAGCAAAACGTGCATAAAACAGACTGGCGGCGCCTGCTATTTCAGCGGACGTCGCTTTTTTATTTTGCCAAATCAGGATACTAAAGGTATCTGTCTTATGGTATAATGATTTACTGAATATAGTTCTCGGAAGGAGCAACACCAAATGGCTAAAGATATCGGGATTGACTTGGGAACTGCCAACGTCTTAATTAACGTTAAGGGAAAAGGCATTGTCTTAAACGAACCTTCAGTTGTTGCGATTGATACCCAAACCAAAAAAGTTTTAGCAGTTGGCTCAGAAGCGTATCGGATGGTTGGCCGGACACCTGGCAATATCCACGCTGTCCGTCCATTAAAGGATGGGGTCATCGCTGATTTCGACATTACAGAAGAAATGTTAGCGTATTTTATTAATAAATTAAATGTAAAGGGCTTCCTATCAAAACCTAATATTTTGATTTGCTGCCCAACAAATATTACATCAATTGAACAAAAAGCAATTGTTGAAGCTGCTGAAAAATCAGGTGGCGGCAAAGTCTTCTTGGAATTAGAACCAAAAGTCGCGGCTGTAGGTGCTGGCATGGATATTTTTCAACCACGCGGTAACATGGTTATTGATATCGGTGGTGGGACCAGTGACGTCGCTGTGCTTTCAATGGGTGAAGTGGTCACAAGTCGTTCATTGCGTCTTGCAGGCGATAAGATGAATAGTGAAATTGCCGCATACGTTAAGAAGAAACATAATCTATTAATCGGCGAACATACGGCTGAAATAATTAAGTTAACAATTGGTAACGTTTGGCATGCTGATGCGAGTGAGTCACTTGAGATTCGTGGCCGGGACATGGTAAGTGGGTTGCCACAATCTGTCTCAATTAGTGCAGATGAAGTTGAATCAGCCTTGCATGAAACAATGATGGAAATTATTGCGGCTGCCAAAGAAGTGTTAGAAGTGACACCACCAGAATTATCTGCAGATATTATTGATCGGGGAATCATGTTAACGGGTGGCGGTGCTTTATTACGCAATATCGCTAGCTTATTCTCAGAACATTTGAAGGTTCCGGTGGTCTTAGCAGAAAATCCATTGGATGCTGTTGCTTTAGGGACTGGCATCTTATTAGATAATATTGAACATAAACGCGCCTATTAAGCCGCATTCTATTAAAGAAGGATTGTGATTGTGTGTATCAATCAAATTTTGACGAACACGTCAAACCCGTTTTAAAGAAAATTTTATTGGTTTTCGTGCTCATAATTATTGCGTTATTAGTTGGTCAGATGATTGGTTTTGCAATTGGCGGCCAGAATCCATTTGCCGTTTTCTTGCCTAGCACATGGAGTCATATTATTAATTTCTTGCAGTAGCATGCGCTAAAGTGAGGCAGATAAATTGAGGAAAATATTGATTGGATTGGTCCGTTTCTATCAGAAGGGAATTTCACCATTGTTACCACCGAGTTGCCGATATTACCCAACATGTTCGAGTTACATGATTCAAGCAATTCAAAAACATGGTGCTATTTTGGGTTTAATCATGGGCATCGGTCGTATATTGCGTTGTCACCCGTTTGTACGGGGCGGCTATGATCCAGTACCAGATCATTTCACCGTTTTGCGCAATCGACAGCAAGACGAGTCACAAAAGTAAGTCAAAGAAGTTAGGGGTTCAACATAACTATGTCAAAAAAAGAACAAAAAATTACTGTCACAATTGATGACATCAAACGTAATGGCCAAGAAATGACAAGCGTCATGGTCGGCAAAAATGAAATTGGCGTGATTGTAGAAGATAGCGCTAAGAAACGTTTTGAAGCAACTGTTGAAGGGACTGGTCAAAGTATCATTACTAAGACCCACGACGATGCAGTTAACGAATTACTACGGGAGTACCACTTACACCAAGGTTAATTCTTAAGAATTAATTAGAACTACAGTAACCCGGCAGAATTCTGGCCGGGTTATTTATATAATGAGAGCAGAATTGATTGAAGGAGACTTAGCATGCCAAAGGAAGTAGAAACAACAGAAGATTCCTCGCGAGTTGATTATGGAATCGTCTTTTCAGTCTTTATGCTAGCGTTGATTGGCTTGATGTCAATCTATGTGGCAACATCACATGATACATCAGGTGCGAGTTCAACTCGAGCCGTTATTATGCAAGCTGCATGGTACGTGATTGGTGGAATTGCGATTGTCGCAATTATGCAGTTTGATTCAGAACAACTATGGCGGATTGCACCACTGGCTTATGGGTTAGGGATTTTCCTCTTGATTGCCGTTTTAATCTTTTATAATCGGGCAGTCGCCTTGCAAACTGGGGCAAAGAGTTGGTTCTCTCTTGGACCAATCTCATTTCAACCATCTGAAGTCATGAAACCGGCATATATTTTGATGTTGGGCAGGGTCGTTACTCAACACAATACGGCTTATCCAGAACACACGATTAAGACGGATTGGATGTTACTTGGACGAATGTTACTATGGACACTTCCAGTGATGGTCCTATTGAAATTACAAAATGACTTTGGGACCTTATTAGTGTTCGTTGCCATCTTAGGTGGGATTGTGCTTGTCTCAGGTGTGACCTGGAAGATTTTAGCCCCAGCCATTGCTGTTTTAGTCGCTGTTGGGGGCACGGCCCTTACACTAGCGGCGACGACCCCTGGCCGGGTAATCTTGACGCATCTGGGCTTTAAAACGTACCAATTCAATCGAATTGATGCTTGGCTGCATCCTTTTGATAATACTGCCAGTACCAGTTTACAATTATCGCAGAGTTTAAAGGCGATTGGGTCTGGTCAGCTATTTGGGAAAGGCTTCAATCAAGTGCAAGTCCATGTGCCAGTACGTGAATCCGATATGATTTTCTCTGTCATTGGTGAGAACTTCGGCTTTGTCGGTTCATGTTTTGTGATTCTTTTGTACTTCTTGTTGATTTACCAAATGATTCGGGTCACATTTGATACGAAGAATGAATTTTACGCGTATGTCTCAACTGGGATCATCATGATGATCTTATTCCATGTTTTCGAAAACATTGGGATGAGCGTTGGTTTATTACCATTGACAGGGATTCCATTGCCGTTCATCTCACAAGGGGGCTCGTCATTATTGGGGAACCTAATTGGCGTTGGGTTTATCATGTCGATGCGGTACCATTATAAGAGTTACATGTTCAGTGAAGCTGAAGATACTTTCTAGGAGTGAATGACGGATGACGATGAATAATAATGATTATTTTTGGACAGAGGAAATTGCAGCATCGATTAGAAGAATTGGGATCACCAAAGCCGCACAAAATGAGTTTGGGTTAATCAAGTTTGTTGATGTTCCAATCGTGGGGCAAAAATTGACGGCTAATGAAACCTTAGTGGCCATTGAAGCTGAGAAGATGGTACAAGATCTTGACAGTCCACTAGCTGGTGAATTAGTAAACGTCAACACACCGTTAGCTGATAATCCGGAATTATTAAATGCAGATAACGAAAAAGATGCGTGGATTGCTGACATTCGGGTCGATTAGGCCATTACTTAAACAATAATCTGATTTTTTTGAATAGTCTTGCTTGACTTTTAATTGAACTTTAATTATGATAGATACTACTTAATACAAGCGATGAAAAGATGAGTAATTTAGTCAGTAGCATTTTAAGAGAGTCCGGTCAGGTGCAAGCGGATAATGTGAAAGCTAGATGAATATGGTCTTTGAGCAATTCATTTGGTAAGGTTTAACTGAGCCGAATGCGGGGGTTGCCCGATATAGCGAACGAGTATCAATCGGGTACTTTGTAAGGCGATTACTGTGAGGTAATCGTAAATTAAGGTGGTAACACGCATTTAGCGTCCTTTCTCTCATTTATTTGAGAGGAAGGATTTTTTTTTGGCATTTTTTAAAAGAAGAGGGAGCGATTAGTATGTTGACATTAAAACAAGTGGGTAAAACCTTTGAGCGAGAACAAAAAACATTCGCCGCACTAACGGATGTCTCGTTGAACATTGAAGCGGGCGAAATCTACGGGATTATCGGTTATTCCGGCGCTGGTAAGAGTACGTTGATCCGACTCTTGAATGGACTTGAAAAGCCAACGACTGGGGATGTGCTCGTTGAGGGCCAGTCAATTGTGGGGTTGAGCGAACAAGCAATGCGGCCGATTCGGCAGAAAATTGGCATGATTTTCCAACACTTTAACTTACTCTGGTCAAAGACAGTGTTAGAAAACATCATGTTGCCACTAAAATTAGCCGGGGTACCTAAGGCAGAACGACAAATCAAAGCCCGCGCATTATTAAAGATTGTTGAATTGACCCATTTAGAAGCGGTCTATCCAAGCGAACTATCGGGCGGTCAGAAACAACGGGTCGCAATTGCACGAGCCTTGATTAGTGACCCGAAGATTCTGTTATGTGATGAAGCGACTAGCGCCCTTGATCCGAAAACAACGAATTCAATTTTAACGTTACTGGCTAAGATTAATCGTGAAATGGGGATTACAATCGTTCTTGTCACCCATGAAATGGATGCGGTGCGGCGGATTTGCCAACGAATTGCGGTCATGGAAAATGGGCGGTTAATCGAAGAAGGGACTGTGCACGAAATCTTTGAAAAACCACAAATGGCTGCAACTAAGGCATTTGTTGCTGAATCCTTAGTGGTGTCGCCAAGTGAAACGGCCGCTTCGATTGATCAACTGTTAGAACGGGTTCCAAATGGCACAATCGTCCAACTGCGATTTAACGAAGAACAATCGAGTCAACCGGTGATCGGTCGCTTGATGCGTCAATACCCAGCAGTCGAAATCAGTGTCATCAGTGGGAGTTTACAACAAACCATTAATGGCGCACTTGGCTATTTATACATTCAAATTCAAGCTAATCCAAGTGATTTAAAGGCAGTCCTTGCAGAATTAGCACAACAAACAATCGAAGTTGAGGTGGTACGTCATGGATAACGTAAACGGATTTCAATCCTATTTTCAATTTAAGCAAGTGAACTGGCCAAGTATGTGGCAAGCAACTTTTGAAACAGTTTGGTTAACAATTGTCAGTGTTTTATTGGTGGCAGTTCTTGGATTCGCACTCGGGTTAGTTCTTTATCAAACAAACGCGAGTGGTGGTCGAGTGAATCGGCTGTTGAATGGCATTGTGGCTTTATTCGTGAACGTCTTTCGTTCCATTCCATTCATCATTTTAATCGTCTTGTTGATTCCATTGACAAAAGGTTTGATGGGCACGATGATTGGCCCGAAAGCGGCGATTCCAGCGTTAATCATCTCAGCCGCGCCCTTTTATGCACGACTCGTTGAATTAGCTTTTCGGGAAGTCGATGGCGGTGTGCTTGAAGCCACCCGTTCAATGGGCGCTTCAAAAGCCCAAATCGTCTGGCAAGTCCTTCTGCCAGAAAGTATGCCGGCGCTTGTTTCCGGCTTAACCGTCACCGCAATTTCACTTGTTGGTTATACCGCAATGGCGGGGGTGATTGGTGCCGGTGGACTGGGAAATCTTGCTTACCAAGATGGTTTCCAAGCTAACCAAAATGCGATTACGTTAGTCGCAACCGTCATTATTTTAATCATCGTCTTCATTTGTCAAAAAACGGGCGACTTGGTTGTTCAACACATTGATCATCGTTAATTTAAAAGGAGGAGTTTTCATGAAAAAACACAGTTTAGGATTATTAGCAGCAGTCTTCTTATTAGCGGGCGCACTTGCCGCTTGTGGTAACAAAGAAGCGAAGTCAGACAGCAACACAATCGTCGTTGGGGCATCCGCAATTCCACACGCCGCGATTTTGAAACACGTTCAACCGGAGTTGAAAAAAGAAGGCATCAACCTCAAAGTAAAAGTCTTCAGCGATTATGTTTTACCCAATAAAGCTTTAGCGAGTGGCGAATTAGATGCGAACTACTACCAACACAAACCCTTTTTGAAGAAGGCCAATAAAGATAACGGCTACGACTTAGTCAGTGTTGGCAGTATTCACTTAGAACCGCTCGGCTTATACAGTAAACAAGTTAAAAAATTGAGTGATGTGAAATCAGGTGCGAAAGTATTAGTTTCAAGCAGCCAGCCAGACTGGGGCCGTGTTTTAACAATTTTAAAAGACGGTGGCTTAATCACCTTGAAATCGGGCGTAAATGCTGAAAACGCAACGTTTAAAGACATCGCTAGCAATCCCAAACACCTCAAGTTTGAGTACACATTCGAACCAAAACTCATGCCTGAACTTTTGAAGAATGATGAAGGCACCTTAGTGGCGATTAACTCGAACTATGCTGTGCAAGCCGGTCTCAACCCTGAAAAGGATGCTGTGGCCCTTGAAAAGCAATCTTCGCCATTTGCCAACATTGTTGTGACAAATAAAAAAGACCGCAATAACCCAGCTATCAAGAAGCTCGTTAAAGCGCTCAAATCAAAATCAACGCAAGAATGGATTAAGAATAAATGGCACGGCGCAGTGTTACCAGTTGAATAATGATCAAAGACAAGTCATTAAGACTTGTCTTTTTTTGCTGTTAGCATGTGTAATTCTTAACTTAATTGGAAAAAGCGGGTTAAATTGGATATACTATCATTGAATATAAACTTTTAGGGGGAGTAAGAATGAGTCGTCCGTATAATATTGGTTTAGATATTGGTACTAGTTCAATTGGGTGGTCAGTGGTTGATGACCAAAGTAAGTTGGTCAGTGTAAGAGGTAAATATGGTTATGGGGTTCGTTTATACGATGAAGGACAAACAGCCGCAGAACGGCGCAGCTTTAGAACAACACGTCGCCGATTAAAACGACGTAAATGGCGGTTAGGATTGTTAAGAGAAATCTTTGAACCCTATATCACGCCGGTTGATGATACTTTTTTCTTGCGGCAAAAACAATCAAACCTAAGTCCGAAGGATCAGCGAAAGTTATATCCACAAACAAGTTTATTTAATGATCGAACAGATCGGGCATTCTATGACGATTATCCAACGATTTACCATTTAAGATATAAGCTAATGACCGAGAAACGTCAATTTGATATTCGCGAGATTTATTTAGCGATGCATCATATTGTGAAGTATCGCGGGCACTTTTTAAATGAAGCGCCCGTTTCATCCTTTAAGAGTAGCGAAATTAATTTAGTGGCTCATTTTGACAGACTAAACACGATTTTTGCTGACTTGTTCAGTGAATCTGGCTTTCAACTAGAGACGGATAAATTGGCGGAGGTCAAAGCGCTCTTATTGGATAATCAACAAAGTGCTAGCAATCGGCAAAGACAAGCATTATCACTGATTTATACGCCAAGTACGAATAAGGCAGTTGAAAAGCAGAATAAGGCGATTGCGACAGAATTATTAAAAGCAATCTTGGGGTTAAAAGCGAAGTTTAATGTGCTTACTGGGATCGAAGCCGAAGATGTTAAAGCATGGACACTCACTTTTAATGCAGAAAACTTTGATGAAGAAATGGTCAAGTTAGAGAGTAGTCTTGATGATAATGCCCATCAAATTATCGAAAGCCTACAGGAACTTTATTCTGGTGTTCTATTGGCGGGAATCGTTCCTGAAAATCAATCATTGTCGCAAGCGATGATCACGAAGTATGACGATCATCAAAAGCATTTAAAAATGCTAAAAGCGGTACGGGAAGCGTTAGCACCTGAAGACCGACAGAGATTAAAGCAGGCTTATGACCAATATGTTGATGGTCAAGAAAATACGAAGGCCTATTCGAAGGAAGATTTTTATGGAGATATCACAAAAGCCTTAAAGAACAACCCAGATCATCCGATTGTGAGTGAAATTAAAAAATTAATTGAACTTGATCAATTTATGCCAAAACAACGGACCAAAGATAATGGGGCAATCCCGCATCAACTACATCAACAGGAATTAGACCGGATTATCGAGACCAACAACAATATTACCCCTGGTTAGCGGAACTTAATCCCAATTCTAAACGGCAAACAGTCGCTAAATATAAATTGGACGAATTAGTGGCCTTTAGAGTGCCGTACTATGTGGGGCCCCTGATTACGGCTGAGCAGCAACAACAAAGCTCCGATGCGAAGTTTGCGTGGATGATTCGTAAAGCAGAAGGCCGGATTACACCGTGGAACTTCGATGATAAAGTGGACCGTCAAGCATCCGCTAATGAATTCATTAAGCGCATGACAACGACTGATACTTATTTATTGGCTGAAGATGTACTCCCTAAGCAAAGCTTAATTTATCAACGGTTTGAAGTGTTGAATGAATTAAACGGACTTAAGATTGATGACCAACCGATTACGACGGAGTTGAAACAAGCAATATTTACGGATTTATTTATGCAAAAAATAAGTGTAACAGTGAAAAATATTCAGGATTACTTGGTATCAGAAAAGCGCTATGCAAGTCGTCCCGCAATTACTGGTCTATCTGATGAGAATAAATTCAATAGTCGATTAAGTACGTATCATGACTTAAAGGCGATTGTTGGGGATGCGGTTGAAGATGTTGATAAACAAGTCGATTTGGAAAAATGTGTTGAATGGTCAACGATTTTTGAAGACGGCAAAATATATAGCGCCAAATTGAATGAAATCGATTGGTTAACGGATCAGCAACGTGTGCAATTAGCTGCTAAACGCTACCGCGGTTGGGGTCGTTTGTCGGCTAAATTATTAACGCAAATCGTCAATGCGAATGGACAACGAATCATGGACTTACTCTGGGATACAACGGATAACTTCATGCGGATTGTGCACTCTGAAGACTTTGATAAATTAATTACTGAAGCTAATCAAATGATGCTAGCTGAAAATGATGTACAAGATGTTATCAATGATTTATATACGTCACCACAGAATAAAAAAGCGCTCCGCCAGATTCTGCTTGTTGTCAATGACATTCAAAAGGCCATGAAAGGCCAAGCGCCAGAACGGATATTGATTGAATTTGCGCGCGAAGATGAAGTGAATCGACGACTTTCGGTGCAACGTAAGCGCCAAGTTGAACAAGTCTATCAAAATATCAGCAATGAATTGCTAAATAATACTGAAATCAGAAATGAACTTAAGGATTTATCGAATTCTGCATTGAGTAATACGCGCTTATTCTTGTACTTCATGCAGGGTGGTCGGGATATGTATACGGGTGATTCGTTGAATATTGATCGTTTATCGACGTACGATATTGATCATATTTTGCCACAATCGTTTATTAAGGATAACTCACTAGATAATCGGGTATTAGTTTCTCAAAAAATGAATCGTAGTAAAGCAGATCAAGTACCGACCGACTTTACAAGCGTTGAACTTGGTAAGAAGATGCAGCTTCAGTGGGAACAGATGTTGCGAGCTGGGTTAATTACCAAGAAAAAATATGATAATTTAACGTTAAATCCTGATCACATCAGTAAATACGCCATGAAGGGCTTTATTAATCGGCAATTAGTAGAAACACGCCAAGTCATTAAGTTAGCGACAAATCTATTGATGGAACAGTATGGTGAAGACAATATTGAGTTAATTACGGTTAAGAGTGGGTTAACCCACCAAATGCGAACAGAATTCGATTTTCCGAAGAATCGTAATCTAAATAACCACCATCATGCATTCGATGCTTATCTGACCGCATTCGTTGGTCTGTATCTATTGAAGCGCTATCCTAAATTAAAACCTTATTTTGTATACGGTGAGTATCAGAAGGCAAGTCAGCAAGATAAGTGGCGTAACTTCAATTTTCTAAATGGTCTAAAGAAAGACGAATTGGTTGATGAAAATACTGAAGCGGTTATTTGGGATAAAGAATCCGGTCTAGCTTATTTGAATAAAATTTATCAGTTTAAGAAGATTCTAGTGACTCGCGAAGTGCATGAAAATTCGGGAGCGCTATTTAATCAAACGCTCTATGCGGCTAAAGATGATAAAGCAAGTGGGCAGGGCGGCAAGCAATTGATTCCCGCTAAACAAAATCGACCAACTGCGCTCTATGGTGGGTACTCGGGGAAGACCGTTGCCTACATGTGTATTGTACGCATTAAAAATAAAAAGGGTGATCTCTATAAAGTCTGTGGTGTTGAGACAAGTTGGCTAGCGCAACTTAAACAACTGACGGATGAAGACTCACAAAAGGCATTCTTAAAGCAAAAAATTAGTCCGCAATTTACAAAAGTGAAGAAACAAAAAGGAACGATTGTGAAAGTGGTCGAAGACTTTGAAGTCATTGCACCACATATCCTAATCAATCAACGTTTCTTCGATAATGGTCAAGAATTGACATTGGGCTCTGCGACGTATAAACACAACGAGCAGGAACTGATTCTCGATAAAACGGCTGTTAAATTATTAAATGGCGCGCTACCTTTAACACAGTCTGAAGAACTCGCTGAACAAGTTTATGATGAAATCTTAGATCAAGTGATGCATTATTTCCCACTGTATGATACTAATCAATTCAGAGCTAAATTATCTGCGGGTAAAGCAGCCTTTATGAAGTTACCGTGGAAGAGTCAATGGGATGGTAATAAGATGGTGCAGGTTGGGCAACAAGTTATATTGGATAGAGTTCTAATTGGATTGCATGCAAATGCAGCAGTTAGCGACTTAGGAATTTTAAAACTAACAACACCATTTGGTAAGTTACAAAAATCTTCTGGAATTTATTTATCACCTGACACCCAAATTATCTATCAATCTCCAACCGGTTTATTCGAACGACGAGTAGCTTTAAGGGATTTATAAATAAAGCTAGCCTGTCATTAGTGTAATGATGGGCTAGCTTTTTGGTTTGAAGGCATAAAAAAAGGCCTCATAAGAGGCTCAGAATAGAAAACTTGGTCCGAAGACCTTGTTTGATTTTAACTCAGAGTATCAAATCAATGAGTATTTCGATTGAGTGTATCAAGCTCAACAACAGCATTATAGCATGTTATCATTTTGAAAACAAGGATGTAGGGGGTAAATTTTTATGAGTTGGCGAACAGTTGTGATTTCACAACATGCAAAGGTTTCTTATTCTGGACGGAAGATTATTGTCCAGACAAAAGATGCAACACACCAAGTACCAATTGATGATATCCAAATTTTGTTAGTTGCGACTACACAGGCCGTTTTAACGGCATCAGCGATTACTGAGTTGAGTGAAGCTGGCGCTAAGATTATTTTTACAGGCAAAGACGGTAATCCAACTTGCGAAACAATTGCGGATTATCCAGGAAATCGTAGTCTCGCGTCGATCCAGCAACAGGTTGAATGGGGAACGGGGTTGAAAGAAACCTTATGGACGGCGATTATTCAAGCTAAAATAGCGATGCAAATTCAATGTGCACAATTGTTAGGAAAGGATATTGAAGACTTAACAACAGAAGCTGATGCAATGGTATTTGCTGATCGAACAAATCGAGAAGCCGTGATTGCGCGCAAGTATTTTCAGTTAGTTTTTGATAAAGACTTTGTTCGAACGGAGTACAGTCCCATTAATGCAGCCCTTAATTATGGTTATAGTTTGTTGTTATCAGCCGTTAATCGCGAAATTGTTTGTAATGGCTATTTAACACAGTTTGGCATTCATCATCACAATGGCGTCAGTGATTTTAATTTGGGTTCCGATCTAATGGAACCTTTTCGACCAGTGATTGATTATTGGGTGGCACATCAAAAGTTTAATGAATTAACCCCTGATGTTAAATTTGGTTTAGTGGAGTTACTGAATCTTGAGCTAGAATATAATGGACAGATCACAATTCTTAGAAACGCACTCACTAAACACGTACAGAATTGTTTGAAATTCATGACAACTCCGAAAGAAGAGTTTGAAGTAAAGGTGGTAATGACTCACGAGGTACCGAATAATGCGCTTATTAGTCATGTTTGATTTACCAGTTGAAACGAGCGAGGATCGCAAGGCATACCGTCATTTTAGAAAAGCGCTGCTTAACGAAGGTTTTTTAATGATTCAATATTCTGTTTATGTTCGAGTTTGTGTCAGCAAACAATCGGCACAGTTTATTGAGAACCGAATTGCTGGCTTTACTCCGCCTGCAGGCTTAGTACAAACGTTGATGGTTACTGAGCAACAATATAATAAAATGCATTTCTTACTGGGCGAATCGAGTGATGACGTCCGTAATTCTGCTGAGAGGACGTTAATTTTATGAACATTACTTTTTATCCATACCAACCCTTTAGCGTTCAGAATAAGAAAATAACGGTTTGCAGTACAAGTAGTCCAGAAGTGTATACCAAACTCATTGCAGGGATGTCCGGCGCACAAGAGACCGTTAAATTTAGCAATGATCAATACGAATTAATGGATTATTCAAAGGCTGTTATTTGGGGTGGGGATGTGGCAGCAATTAATTTGAATCATCTATTTCAAAATCGGTTGATTAAAAAATTCGCCGCCGACTTAACGGATCAGCAGCGCCAGAAATTAACTCAGTTAGATAGTGAGATTCGTTCAACGATTTTGGATGCGGCCTTTATGTATGAATTGACCTTAGATGTCAACCAGGAATGGGATCTTCAAAGAATGATTAAGTTCTATAATTTACAATTTTCGACTGCCGTCCAGCATGACCCATATGGTATAATTGAGAGTATAGTACAGACAGCAGTAGAGTTAAATGAATCAAAAATAATCACGTTGATCAACGTTTCGCACTATCTCAGTATCAACCAATTTAATGAATTGGTGAGGTTGGTGGCGACATTGAATGTGAAACTCTTTCTCATTGAATTTTCAGAAGAAGTTAAATCTGATCAGTACCAGAAATGTTGTTATTATCACATCGATAATGATTATGTCGAATGGCGCTATGAATAAAATGGAATTCTGATGAAAAAACGACGGTTTTAGAAGAGTATCAAATCAATGAGTAGTTCAACATGTCCTGTCCATGTACCTTTAACCTGCGTGTTTTAGAAGAGTATCAAATCAATGAGTAGTTCAACTCTTAAAAGGGTGCTCAATAAACACACCATGTTTTAGAAGAGTATCAAATCAATGAGTAGTTCAACTTCAAAGTTTTCAGGCTTTAACCTGTCTTCGTTTTAGAAGAGTATCAAATCAATGAGTAGTTCAACGGCAGAAATGGGAGTTATATCCGATTTTTAGTTTTAGAAGAGTATCAAATCAATGAGTAGTTCAACTGCATCTCTAATCCATTCACTCACCACTTTGTTTTAGAAGAGTATCAAATCAATGAGTAGTTCAACTTAGTATTAATAGTAGTTATTTGGAAGAAAGTTTTAGAAGAGTATCAAATCAATGAGTAGTTCAACATCAAATGACACCCTGCTATGCATGTTGCAGTTTTAGAAGAGTATCAAATCAATGAGTAGTTCAACACGAGTTCCTACGAACGCGTGAGAGTCAATAGTTTTAGAAGAGTATCAAATCAATGAGTAGTTCAACGTTTAATCATTGTCTCGCGCTTAATCATACGTTTTAGAAGAGTATCAAATCAATGAGTAGTTCAACCTGTGTTCCTTCGGGCACGCCGATTGCATCGTTTTAGAAGAGTATCAAATCAATGAGTAGTTCAACACAACTTCTAAGAATAGTGTCGCTGTAGGTGTTTTAGAAGAGTATCAAATCAATGAGTAGTTCAACGTATCCGCGATACATTTTATGGACGTGTAGGTTTTAGAAGAGTATCAAATCAATGAGTAGTTCAACAACCCATTCTAACCAACCGCCATCAACAGTGTTTTAGAAGAGTATCAAATCAATGAGTAGTTCAACCGACGACTTACCATTCTAGGGAGTGGCAGCGTTTTAGAAGAGTATCAAATCAATGAGTAGTTCAACCCTATGGGACGGCTTGTCCGATGGTTGAACGTTTTAGAAGAGTATCAAATCAATAAGTTATTTTTTACCTATTTCCCCAGGAAAGCTATTGATAAAGATCACGTCGCCTGCGTGGTCTTTTTTCATGCATTCAAGCATTGAAAACAGTTCTCAATTAGCATAGAATTAAGAGCGTATAATAATTGCTAGAATGCGATTCTTGGAGGGTCATCTATGTCTAAATTAGAGATTATCGATTTGCACGTCGGCATCGACGGTAAGGAAATTTTAAAAGGTGTTAACCTGGAAATGAACACGGGTGAAATTCACGCGATCATGGGACCTAACGGGACTGGGAAGTCGACGCTTTCGGAAACGATTATGGGCAATCCCAAGTATGAGGTACTACAAGGTCAGATCAAACTAGATGGCCAAAATATTTTAGAAATGCCGGTTGATGAACGCGCCCGTGCGGGGTTATTTTTGGCGATGCAATATCCTGCTGAAATTCAAGGGGTAACGAACGCTGAATTCATGCGTGCAGCGATTAATGCACGTCGGGCTGAAGATGATCAGATTTCAGTGATGGCTTTCTTGAAAAAATTAGATCAACGGATGGCATTCTTGGATATGACGGAAGAAATGTCAGAACGTTACTTAAACGAAGGATTTTCTGGGGGTGAAAAGAAACGGAATGAAATTCTGCAATTGATGATGATTGAACCCAAATTCGCCATCCTAGACGAAATTGATTCCGGACTTGATATTGATGCCTTGCAAGTCGTTTCAAAAGGCGTGAACGAAATGCGCGAGGCTGATTTTGGCTCATTAATCATCACACATTATCAACGGCTCTTAAACTACATCGTGCCAGATTATGTGCACATCATGATGGGTGGCAAAATCGTCACGACTGGTGATGCGTCACTTGCAAAACGTTTGGAAGACGAAGGTTATGTCGGGATTCGTGACGAATTAGGCTTGGATATCAAATTGACTGACGACGAAAGTAAATAGGGGGCGATTTTGATGAAGAAAACTTTAGCCATCACGCCTGAACAAATCGCGTCATTCTCACAATTGCATCAAGAACCGGCCTGGTTTGCTGAAATGCGTCAAGCAGCGTTTGCGCAAATTGAGCAACTCGAACTGCCTATCTTTGAAAAAATTAACTATAAACATTGGCCAGTGATGGCAGCAAATGCGCCAACAGCCGTTAAATCCGATTTGAGTTTAATGCCATCTGCGGCAGCGAATCTTTCAGCTGATCAACCGTACGCAGTACAGATTGGTCAGACAACTGCCAAGTTAAATTTACCGGCAGAATTGGCAGAACAAGGTGTCATTTTTACCGACATTTTCACCGCGTTACAAGAACATCCTGATTTGGTACAACAATACTACATGCAAGTCACAGTGAAACCGAACGAGGATCGCTTAACGGCTTTTCACACAGCTTTGATGAACAGTGGGCTCTTCTTGTATGTGCCGAAAAATGTGGTGATTAAGCAACCCATTACGGCTTATTATGTACAGGACAGCACTCAACCCGCTGATTTTATTCATCACGTCCTCGTAGTAGCCGAACAAAACAGTGAATTTAGTTATCTTGAAAACCTCCAAACAGCGGGTGACCACAAGAACTTAGCAAACGTTGTCGTGGAAGTGATTGCTAAAGATAACAGTCACGTTCATTTTTCAGCGGTTGATGCCTTTGGAAAATCCGTGACGACTTACTTGAATCGCCGGGGCCACTTGATGCGCGATGCGCGGATTGATTGGGCATTGGGATCAATGAATGATGGCAATATCATCGGTGACTTTGATTCTGATTTAGTGGGTGCTGGATCACATGCTGAAACGAAAGTGGTCGCCATCTCAACTGGTAAACAGATTCAAGGGATTGATACGCGTGTGACGAATATTGGGCCGCGTTCAATTGGGCACATCTTGCAACATGGCGTCATTTTAGAAGATGCGACGTTAACGTTTAACGGGATCGGGCATATTTTAAAAGGGGCTAAGGGTGCCGATGCCCAACAAGAAAATCGCGTCTTGATGTTATCGCGGACAGCACGCGGGGATGCGAACCCACTCTTATTAATTGATGAAAATGACGTGCAAGCTGGCCATGCTGCCAGTGTCGGGCGCGTTGATGAACAACAAATGTATTATTTAATGAGTCGCGGTCTTTCAAAAGAAGTCGCGCAACGACTTGTAATTCGTGGTTTCTTAGGCGCTGTTCTAAGTGAAATTCCGGATAAAAACGTGCGCCAACAATTAACGGACACGATTGAAAGGAAGTTAATCGATGGTCAACCAGTTAAATGATTATCGGTGCGACTTTCCGATTTTAGACCAAATCGTCAATGATGAACCACTTGTTTATTTAGACAATGCGGCGACCACCCAAAAACCACAAGCCGTGATTGACCGGTTGGTGGCTTATTACCAAAATGACAATGCGAACGTGCATCGTGGTGTGCATACTTTAGCTGAACGAGCAACCGCCCAGTATGAAGCCGCGCGCACGAAGGTCCAAACCTTCATCCATGCCGCTGCGAGTGCCGAAGTGATTTTCACAAAAGGGACGACGCAAAGTTTGAACTGGGTTGCAGGCAGTTTCGGCCCAACCGTGGTTGAAGCCGGCGATGAAATCATGATTAGTGTGATGGAACATCATAGTAATCTCGTGCCGTGGCAACAACTGGCGCAGAAAACGGGCGCGAAATTGCGTTACATCGACTTATTACCGGATGGACAACTCGATTTAGAGTCAGCACGCCAGGTGATTGGGCCTAAGACGAAAATTGTTAGTTTGGCGCATGCTTCCAACGTACTTGGGGTTGTCAATCCGATTAAAACAATTGCGGCTTTAGTCCATGCACAAGGCGGTTACATGGTGGTCGATGGTGCACAAGCCGTGCCGCACATGATGGTTGATGTGCAGGCACTTGATGCGGACTTTTACGCCTTTTCAGGGCATAAGATGCTTGGACCAACCGGCATTGGTGTGCTTTATGGCAAGCAAGCATTACTTGAACAGATGCCACCCGTGGAATACGGCGGCGAGATGATCGACTTTGTGGGCTTACAATCTTCAACGTTTAAAGAATTACCGTGGCGTCTTGAAGGTGGAACGCCAAACATTGCGGGGGCAATTGGCTTAGGGACCGCCATTGATTATTTAACGCAAATTGGGATGGATCATATCCAAGCCCATGAACAAGCGCTAGTCACAATGGCTTTACCGCAGCTCCAAGCAATCGACGGCCTCACGATTTATGGCCCACAAGATGCCGCCCAACGCACCGGTGTGATTGCCTTTAATCTCGACAATTTACATCCACATGATTTAGCGACCGCCCTCGATATGGAAGGCGTTGCCGTACGTGCTGGTCATCACTGCGCACAACCGTTGATGCGATGGTTGAACGTTGCCGCAACCGCGCGCGCTAGTTTTTACCTCTACAATACCGAAGCGGACGTGAAAACGTTCGTGACCGCCATTCAAGCAGCAAAGGAGTTTTTCCAAAATGGCACTCTCTAAATTAGATAACTTATATCGGCAGGTCATTCTTGACCATTCGCAACATCCGCATCATCATGGTCACTTGACGACTGCCGATCATGAAATTGAATTACGCAACCCCACCTGTGGCGATGTGTTACAACTTGAACTGGTGCTCGAAGACGGGCAGATTAGTCAGATTGCTTTTTCAGGGGAAGGCTGTACGATTAGCCAGGCTTCTGCCAGCATGATGACCGATGCCGTGATGCATAAGACACCGGCGCAAGCGGAGGCGATGATCGAACGCTTTTCGGATATGATGATTGGTGATCGTGACGAAGACTGGTCATTGTTAGAAGATGCCGCGATTTTACAAGGGGTGCAACAATTCCCTGCGCGGATTAAATGCGCGACTTTAGCTTGGAAGGCGCTCCACAAAGCCTTAAATAGCGATGACCGACGTGCAACAACCGGTCAAATGATGAACCACGCAGAAACGGAGGAAACTAACAAATGACAGAAGAGACAACGATGCCCCAATTTGAAGAGTACGACTACGGCTTTAGCGACGATGTAGAGCCCGTCTTTTCAACTGGGCGCGGTTTAACGGAAGACGTTGTGCGCGCCATCTCGCGTGAGAAAAAGGAACCACAATGGATGTTAGATTTCCGCTTAAAATCATTTCACGCTTATGAAAAAATGCCAATGCCAGATTTCGGACCGGACTTATCCGATCTTGATTTAGAACACATGTTGTATTATCAAAAGGCAACGGACAAGCAATACCGCGATTGGGAAGATGTTCCCGACAAAATCAAAGAAACGTTTGATCGCTTAGGTGTGCCTGAAGCCGAACGTAAGTATTTAGCAGGTTCCAGTGCGCAATATGAATCAGAAGTGGTTTATCACAACATGCGTGAAGAATTCGAAAAACTTGGGATCATTTTTACCGATATGGATACCGGTTTACGCGAATACCCTGAAATTGTGAAGGAATACTTCAGCACGTTGGTCAAACCAACTGATAATAAATTCTCAGCGCTTAACTCGGCCGTTTGGTCAGGTGGCACGTTCATCTACGTTCCAAAAGGCGTGCGGACGGATATTCCAATCCAATCGTACTTCCGGATTAACGCCGAAAATTCAGGTCAATTCGAACGGACATTGATTATTGTCGATGAAGGCGCCAGCGTGAACTACGTTGAAGGCTGTACTGCACCAAGCTATTCAAGTGATAGCTTGCACGCAGCGGTCGTTGAAGTCTTTGTGAAACGGGATGGCTATTGCCGTTACACGACCATTCAAAACTGGTCAAAGAACGTTTATAGTTTGGAAACTAAACGGGCCCAAGCCATGGAAAATGCGACAATGGAATGGGTCGACGGGAATCTCGGTTCGAAGATGACCATGAAATACCCAAGTGTCTACCTCGATGGTGAAGGTGCCCGCGGAACCATGCTCTCAATCGCCGTCGCCGGCGAAGGCGTTGATCAAGACAGTGGCGCGCGGATGATTCACGCTGCGCCGAATACGTCATCCTCAATCGTTTCAAAATCGATTGCCAAAGATGGCGGGGCCGTTGATTACCGTGGGACTGTTCGTTTTGAACGCGACAGTGACGGTTCGTTTGCCCATGTCGAATGCGATACGATTATTATGGATGACCGCTCCAGCTCTGATACGATTCCGTACAACACAATTCTAAACGGCAACGTTTCAATGGAACACGAAGCCAAAGTCTCTAAAATTTCAGAAGAACAACTCTATTACCTGATGAGCCGTGGCATCTCGGAAGCCAAAGCAACCGAAATGATCATCATGGGCTTCGTCGAACCATTCACCAAGGAACTCCCAATGGAATATGCGGTGGAATTGAATCGATTGATTAGTTATGAGATGGAAGGAAGCGTGGGATAACAAAAAGGCTGTAACCCTTTGATGGATGTGGGGTTACAACCTTTTTTGGTTTTAATAATACTTGAATTTAATGAAAATTTAGATGAAGAAATTATTTGAAGTAATGTCAAATAATTGTCAGAACTGTACAACATCTGAGTAGTAGTTTGAAAGAAACAGCAAGTCAACATCACCTAGGAACCGTCAGAAATAGCATAATTTCTTGTATATATTATTAAGTGGTAGATTGTAAAATTAATCCGAACAGCGTTCGGATTAATTTTACAATCTACCAATCATCATCAGCGGAATTTGCTATTCGGACGTTTATCCTGCAGGAACCAGACCGGACGATGTCGCAGATGCAAGCATGGGCACAGAGTTCGAATGCACATGTGCGGCGCTTAGCGAGTGAGGGCTGTCGACCACGCTTGCCATGGGGTGAATCGTTGCCAATTTTTAAGGCGGATCCCCAACCGGTCCTCGCGATTTTGGAACAGTTGAAAAACGATCCTGAATTATATGTCCGACGAAGTGTCGCCAATAATTTAAACGATATTGCCAAAGACCATCCCGCGCTTGTGATTCAGACTGCACATCGTTGGCAAGGGGCATCGCCTGAAGTCGATTGGGTCATTCGGCATGGTTGTCAGACCCTTTTGCGCAAAGACTTCGTGTCCGTGCGTGATTTGTTCGGCTATGCAGGTGATCGACAAGATCAGCCGTTAGTTGTGGCAGCCACGATCACAACACGGTCAAAAGAAGTGGCAATTGGTGATCGGTTGGCGTTTGAATACCGCATTCGTTTTAGGGCGGAAGCCGGTTTATTAATTCGGGTTGAATACGCGGTGGATTACGTGAAGGCAAACGGCCAACAATCGCGCAAACTATTTAAATTAGTTGAAAAGAAAATTGATGGTCGACAGGGACTA
This sequence comes from Latilactobacillus sp. VITA-14, assembly GCF_046580785.1. Taxonomy (NCBI): domain Bacteria; kingdom Bacillati; phylum Bacillota; class Bacilli; order Lactobacillales; family Lactobacillaceae; genus Latilactobacillus; species Latilactobacillus sp. VITA-14. The sequence continues at coordinate 21,932 of NZ_JBJKTM010000006.1, read as the reverse complement.
CAGGGTGAACGTCAAATTAACTTTAAAGACCTTACAACTCGCAAGCACTATCCTGGTCTACATCAAGTCGCGTTGATTGTGAATGGACAAGCGGTTGCAAAGACTGAGTTTGAAGTTAGACGGGGTTAATTTTGAAACGTGTTTTTGAAGCTAGATTTCTGCGCTTAACCAGTCGCTGTTAATGCTCAAAATCTGACCAACTTCAAAAACACTCTGTTGACCTTTGGGTTACCCTAGGGTTTATACTTTTTTGTGAGGTGAGAAGATGGCTGAAAAATTGTTGACGATTTCGAAATTTGCACAATTATTTAACACGACCCAACATACGATTCGCCATTATGAACAGCAAGGCTTATTGCAACCAGCAACAATTGCAGCCAACGGTTATCGGCAATATGGGATGGCAGAGGCATATCAGTTGTCCTTTATTTTATTCCTGCGCCAATTAGGACTATCGCTAGCTGAAATTAAGGCCATCTTAACAAGCGATTATTCAGAACAAACATTATTGCTGAATAAAAAACAAGCGTTGCAAGAAGAAATTGCACGTCTACAGGCCTTAGAGCAAACCATTGATGATCAATTGCAACAGGTTAACCAACAAGATACATTGCAAGTTGATCAGCCCATTCATTTACGCGTTTTGCAACGGCTACCGTTTGCGCAGGACTTTGATTTATCAGTTGTCGAAACGATTGATTGGCAGCCTGATTGGATGCTGCGTCAGCTTTATTATGTGATTAATGAGACGGATTACGCGATTTGTATGGCAACACCAGCAGTCAGTGATTATCAGATTGACGCTGGGTGTTATGTGACGACAACGATTGAAGCCGCTAGCGGTGCGGAATTTGATTCAGCTTTGGCAGCCATCACCACTCACCAAACTTTACCGCTAATTGGGATTGAAATGCGCGGGACTTTTTTAAGTCCTGGCAAACACTTAGCGGTTAAAATACTAGGAAACCGGAAGGAATAACAAGATGCAACTTGAAACACAACGCTTAATCCTCAGACCATTTGAACTGACAGATGACCAAGCTATTTATGAATATGCAAAGGATCCAGACATCGGTCCGATTGCTGGCTGGCCAGTTCATACGAGTGTCGCGCATAGTCGTGAACTCATTCAAAATTATTTGATGGCCAAAGCAATCTTTGCCGTTAATTTAAAAACAGCACCCAATCATGCTATCGGTAGTGTGGGGTTGGAATTGGTTGAAAACGGCGGCGGACAACCCTTTATGGGGGCTAATGATGCCGAAATTGGCTATTGGATTGGCGTTCCTTATTGGGGTCAAGGGTTAATTCCAGAAGCCGCGGAAAAGATATTGGCGTACGGGTTTGAAACACTCAAACTGGATAATATCTGGTGCGGTTATTACGATGGCAACCAACAATCTAAACGTGCCCAAGAGAAGTTAGGCTTCCAACCAGTGCTCACAATTGATGAGATGTATAATCCGCTATTAGATGATACGCGGCAAGAGCATTTTACAAAAATGACGAAGGCACAGTGGCAAGCGCGTCATCAATAATTATTGAAGCCCCCAACCATTTCGGCTATTACGAATGGTTGGGGGCTTTTTTATTTAATGTTTCTAAATACTGTTTAAAAACAGGCGTGATACCGCTTTTTACGCGTCATAATTGTCGAATTTCCGTGAATGCAAATTGACTTCAAAAAAAAGCTGTGGTATTGTTCATGAATAGAAAAACAATACACCGTATTGTATTTTCTAAAAAATAAATAAGGAGGCATTATGACACGCTTAAATACAACTGAGATTATGGCATTAATTCCGAACCGGTATCCGATTATTTACATCGACACTGTTGAATCGTTAGTTCCAGGTCAAGAAGTAGTGGCGGTAAAAAACGTCACGATTAATGAGCAGTTCATGCGCGGGTATCGACCTGATGCGCCACAAATGCCGAATACCTTGATGATTGAGGCACTCGCACAGACGGCTTCGATATTAATCCTAAAGTCACCAGAATTTTTTGGTAAAACAGCTTACTTGGGGGCGGCTAAAAATGTCGTGTTCAATCGCGTTATTTTACCAGGGGATCAAATTAAATTTACCGTGACGCTTACAAAGAAAAAAGAAAACATGGGTGTTGTACAAACCCACGCAACCGTTAATGACCAAGTGGTGTGTGAAGCTGAGTTGACCTTCGTGGTGGCACCACGCGACGATCTGCTCAAAAGTCAGCAGGCGACGTAAATGGCTTATCGAATAATAGCGACAGCCAGTGCGGTGCCGGATAAAATTGTGACCAACGACGATTTAGCAGAGATTCTCGAAACATCAAATGACTGGATTGAAAGCCGCACTGGCATTATCGAGCGGCACATGGCCGTTGATGAGAATACGTCTGATTTGTGTTATCGCGTCGCTGAAAAATTATTAGCACAAGCCAATGTTGCCCCAGAACAAATTAAGGCAATCATTGTCGCAACGATGACGCCGGATTATTACACACCAGCCACTGCGGCAATTGTCCAAGGAAAGTTAGGGGCAACCCACGCTTTTGCGTTTGATATCAGTGCTGCTTGTTCTGGTTTCACGTATGCACTTTCAGTGGCACGGGGCTATATTCAATTTTCCACCGACTATGTTTTAGTGATTGGTGGCGAAGTGACTTCAAAAGTTTTGGACTGGTCTGATCGTAGTTCTGCTGTCTTATTTGGCGACGGAGCTGCGGGCGTGCTGCTTCAAGGGACATCAGCAGAAGCGGATGGTTGGTATGGGGAACAATTACTGACGATTGGTAGCCAGAGTGAACAACTAACGTCAGGCTATACACCAGTCACGCAAGCCAACTTTGGTCAGGTTGGTCAAACGCATATTCAAAGCAGTTTTTTCCAAATGTCGGGGCAAGCGATTTATCAATTTTCGACGCGCCAAGTACCTCAGGCAATCGAAACGGCCGTTTTAGCAGCGGGCTTATCGTTGGACCAAGTTGATCATTTCTTGGTGCATCAAGCAAATGCACGGTTGATTACGAGGATGGCGAGCAAACTTAACCAACAACTAAGCAAATTTCCAATGAATTTACAGCACTATGGCAACACCTCTGCCGCAAGCATTCCGTTGTTATTGGCGGAACAAGTCGCAACCGGGCAAATTAAGCGCGGTGACCTCTGCGTCTTATGTGGCTTCGGCGGTGGGTTGACCATCGGGATTCAAATCATCCAATACTAAAAAATAATAAGGGGTTTTAAACCATGACAAAAGCAGAAATCTTAAAAAAAGTACAAGCCGTAATTGCAGAACAATTAGACGTAGAAGAAAGCCAAGTGGTGCCAACCGCCAATATTCGTGAAGATTTAGACGCTGATAGCTTGGATATTTTTGAAGTGATGAACCAACTTGAAGATGATTTAGAAGTGAAACTCGATCCAGATGAATCAATTGTGACCGTTCAAAATGTTGTTGATTACATCGATCAAACAATGGCGAAGTAAGCAAATGACGAAAATCGGGCTCTTGATGAGCGGCCAAGGTAGCGAAAAAGTCGGAATGGGCAATGACTTATATCAAACATATCCGCAATACCGTGCGGTGATTGATCAAGCAAGTGCTTATGCAAAGTTGAATTTACCAGCCATCATGAATGATGCAACACTTTTGGGGCAAACGCGCTACGCACAACCTGCTCTGGTTGCAATGAGTGTCGGTATTAATGCGCTATTAGCAGATGCCGATATTGCGGTAGCTGGAGCGATTGGCTTGAGCTTAGGCGAATACGCCGCGTTGATTACGAGTGGTCAGCTTTCATTAGCAGAAGGCATGCCGCTAGTTGTTCAACGGGGAGCATTGATGCAAGCAGCAATCGGTGATCAAGCACATGCGATGGCCGCAATTTTAAAACCGGATATCGCCCAAGTGGAAGCCGCCTGTGCAACGTTACAGGCGCAAGGGCAACAGGTGTCGATTGCTAATTATAATTCACCACAACAAATTGTGGTCGGGGGCACGGAAGCTGGTGTGGCTGCATTACTAACAGCGTTACCTGAAATGCGGGCGCTGCGCTTACCTGTCAAGGGGGCGTTTCACACCCCGCTTTTTGAACAAGCAGCGCTCAATTTCCAAACAGCGCTAGCCGCAGTGGACTTTCAAGTCGGCGATTATCCGGTGATTAGTAATACGACTGAAAAGCCATTTGCACCGGATTCAATTCGGACAACGCTAGTGGCCCAGATAGCGCAACCGACTCATTTTGCAACGGGCTTGCGACAACTTGCGGATAGTGGTGTAACAACCCTCATCGAAGTTGGCCCAGGCAACGCACTTAGCAAATTTGCCCGCCAAACCGTACCTGATTTGGCGCGCTTTAATGTTAGTAATGCTGACCAATTTGAAACAGTTGTTACCAGTTTGAAGGGAGAATCAATCAATGACTAATGATCAAAAAGTCGCCGTGATTACCGGTGGCAGTCGCGGGATTGGCCGGGCAATTGCATTACGCTTTGCACAAGCCGGTTACCAACTTGTGCTCAATGCGCGCTCTGCATTGAGTCCTGACTTAATGGCAGCGATTGAAGACTACGGTGTGCAGTATGCATTTGTTCAAGGCGATATTACTGATCCAGAAACGGCTACACAAATTGTGACCACCACGTTTGAACGTTTCGGTCAATTAGACGTGCTCGTGAACAATGCGGGAATCACCAACGACAAATTAGTGATGGCGATGTCGGTCGCGGATTTTGAAGCCGTAATCGATGTTAACTTGGTTGGGACTTTCCGCGTGACCCAAGTCGCCTTTAAGAAAATGTTGCGCCAACGCAGCGGTTGTATCATCAACCTGTCGAGCGTGATTGGGCAACACGGCAACGTTGGGCAAGCTAATTATGCCGCTAGTAAAGCTGGCGTGATCGGCTTAACCCAGTCGCTGGCCAAAGAAGGCGCGTTGCGCGGCGTGCGGTGTAACGCGATTGCACCCGGGATGATTACGACTGAAATGACGGCCGCTTTGAAACCCAGCATGCAAGAAGCGATTCAAGCGCAGATTCCATTGCAGCGCTTTGGTACGCCGGAAGAAATTGCCGATGCCGCTTTATTTTTAGCAGAAAACACCTATGTGACGGGGCAAGTTTTGACCGTCGATGGTGGAATGACGATATAAGTGAGGTTTGAAATGACAAGAGTTGTAATTACAGGAATGGGCGTTGTCGCACCATTAGGCAACGATGTCGAGACATTCATGCGCCGGGTATTAGCCGGCGAGTTGGGCATTGGCCCGATTACCAAGTTTGATTCACAAGCAACCGGTGTTTCGGTCGCAGCCGAAGTCGTTGATTTTGACGTGACTAAGCGGGTTGGTAAGAAAAAAGCGAAGCGGATGGATTTATTCTCACAGTACGCACTCGATAGTGCACTGGCAGCGATGGACCAGGCGAATATCACGCCAGAAAATACTGATCCAGCCGATATGGGCGTCATTTATGGTTCAGGGATTGGTGGGTTAACCACGATTCAAGAACAAGTAACCCACATGGTTGAAAAAGGGGCGGATCATATCTCACCAATGTTCGTGCCCAAATCAATTGGCAATATGGCTGCGGCTAACATTGCGATTGAAATTGGTGCACAAAATATTTGTACGACGATTGTGACGGCTTGCTCGAGTGGGGCTAACGCAATTGGTGAAGCCTATCGCCAAATTAAAGAAGGCCGCGCCCAAGTGATGGTGACCGGTGGTTCTGAAGCGTCCATTAATGAAATTGGGATTGGCGGCTTTGCTGCTTTATCGACGCTCTCAACTGCGACTGATCCAGCGCAAGCATCCTTACCATTTGATGCGCGGCGCCAAGGATTTGTAATGGGTGAAGGTGGGGCGACACTGATATTAGAAAGTCTCGAACATGCACAAGCGCACAATGCGATTATTCTGGGCGAAATCACGGGGTATGGGACCAATTGTGATGCTTACCATATGACGTCACCGAATCCCAACGGCGAAGTGGCTGCGCGTGCAATGCAAATGGCAATTGCTGAAAGTCAGATTACACCGGCTGATGTTGATTACGTCAACGCCCATGGCACTGGGACAGTTGCGAATGAATTAGCCGAATCAGCTGCACTGCAGCGCGTGTTTGGGACGAATAATAAAGTCCAAGTTAGCAGCACTAAAAGTATGACCGGCCATTTATTAGGGGCGGCCGGTGCTTTGGAAGCAGTCATTACGGTGGGGGCATTAACGGCGGGGATTTTACCGCCCAATGTTGGATTGCAAACACCAGACTCTGACTGCCAAGTCAATTTGATTCGCGAACCACAATCAGCGCCAGACGCCCAATATGGGATGAGTAATTCATTTGGCTTTGGGGGGCACAATGCAGTTTTGGTGTTCAAGAAATGGAGCGATTAAGGCATGAAATATGATCAAGTGAAAGAAATGGTGGCATTATTCAACCAATCAAGTAACCAAGAAATGCAACTTGAAACAGATGATATCAAGTTATATCTCAACAAACAGGGGAGTAGCCACCCAGGTGCAACCCATGCACCAAAGATAGCGGAAACTGATCCAATTGAATCGATTGAAAACACACCGGTTGAAGAATCTGAGGGGGCCGCAATTGAAGCGCCGCTTGTCGGTAGTATTTATCTCCAACCAGCACCTAACGATCCACAATTCGTGACGGTTGGTCAAACTGTCGCTGTCGGGGATGTTGTGTGTGTGATTGAAGCAATGAAGATGATGACGGAAGTTAAGAGTCCCGTTGCAGGCACAATTACCGCAATTCTCGTTCAAAATGAAGAATTAGTCGAATACCACCAACCGCTATTCAAAGTGAAAGAAGGTTAATTAATGTTAGATAGTACGCAAATCCAAGCGATCTTACCACATCGCTACCCGATGTTATTAATTGATCGCGTTCTCGAACATGAACCAGGTCAATATGCGATTGCCCGCAAGAATGTTTCGATTAATGAAGCTGTCTTCCAAGGTCATTTTCCGGGGAATCCGGTTTTACCGGGTGTCTTTATTTTAGAAGCAATGGCACAAACTGGGGCAATTGCCTTGTTGACGCTTGATGATTTTAAAGGACAAACGGCTTATTTTGGCGGGATTAAATCCGCTAAATTCAGACAAGTTGTGCGCCCTGGGGACACCCTAGAAATTAAGGTGACCCTTGAGAAATTAAAGGATCGCATCGGCGTTGGCAAGGCCATCGCAACAGTTGATGGCAAAAAAGCTTGTACCGCAGAATTGACGTTTATCATTGAATAGGAGGCTTTAAGCGATGTTTAAGAAAGTATTGGTCGCCAATCGCGGCGAAATCGCATTACACATCGTACGCACGCTCAAGGAAATGGCGATTCCTTCCGTTTCGGTTTATTCCAAAGCCGATGCCAGCAGCTTACACGTCCAATTAGCGGATGAAGCCGTTTGTATCGGTGGTAATCGTCCCCAAGAATCCTATTTGAACATGCAAAATATTTTGTCAGCCGCAATCGGGACAGGCTGCGATGCCATTCATCCCGGTTACGGCTTTTTATCTGAAAATAGCCAGTTCGCTGAGATGTGTGAAGCGTGCGGGATTACCTTTATCGGGCCTTCGAGCAACGTGATTGCGCAAATGGGGGATAAGAGTCAGGCTAAAATCAGTATGCAAGCCGCTGCAGTCCCATTGATTCCAGGGAGTGCTGGGCCACTTGCAGATTTTGAACAGGCCGAAGAAATTGCCGCACAAGTTGGTTACCCCGTGATGCTCAAAGCAGTCGCCGGGGGTGGTGGCAAAGGGATTCGGTTCGTTGAATCAGCCGAACAATTAGCGGATAGCTACGCGCAAGCACAATTAGAAGCCGCTGGCGCCTTTGGCAACGATCAACTCTACTTAGAAAAAATTATGTTGAATGTTAAACACATCGAAGTCCAGATTTTCCGTGATCAGTTCGGCAATGCCGTCTATTTTCCAGAACGCGATTGTTCGATGCAACGCTTTAAGCAAAAGGTGATTGAAGAAACGCCGTGCCAGTTGATTACTGAAGCGCAGCGCCAACAGTTAGGTGCAATTGCGCTTAAAGCAGCTGAACAAATCAACTACGTGAATACAGGGACGGTCGAATTTTTAATGGATGAGGCGCATCAATTCTATTTTCTAGAAATGAATACGCGCATTCAAGTTGAACATCCAGTGACTGAAATGGTGACTGGCATTGATTTAGTGCAAGAACAGATTAATGTGGCGGCCGGTTTACCATTATCATTCACACAGGCGGATGTGCAAAGTCGCGGCTATGCACTCGAGTGTCGCTTAAATGCTGAAGATCCCGCCAATCATTTTGCGCCGTCTGCTGGGACGATTAATTATTTATACTTACCAGCCGGCAATTTAGGTGTACGGATTGATACGCACTTATATAGTGGCTATGCAATTTCGCCTTTTTATGACGCGATGATTGCAAAGCTCATTACGTGGGGGGCAACGCGGGAAATCGCGATTGCCAAAATGCGGCGATTACTCAGTGAGTTAATTGTCTCTGGCATTCAAACTAACGCCCAATTCCAACAAATGTTATTGATCGATCCTGTCTTTTTAGACGGGACGGTCACAACGGATTACTTAACGAATAAGGAAACAGAATAGAGGAGGGCTCGTATGCAGTTATTTAATGCTGTCCGTAACATTGGCAAGGCCCATCTCAAATATAACCAAGAAGCACGTCAAAAAGTGCCTGATGGCTTGTGGCAAGTCTGCCCTAAATGTCAGCAATCAATCTACCATAAGGACCTCGGTCGTTATCGAACTTGTCCATTTTGTGAGTATGGTTTTCGAACAGGGGCTAAGGAGCGGCTGAGTTGGTTAGTCGATACGTTTGAACCGGCAGCACCACTCGAACAAGATGCCAATCCACTGCACTTTCCCAAATATGGGCATAAATTACGCAAGGCGCAACAAGTTACCGGATTAGAAGATAGTATTTTGACCGGGTTCGCAACGATTGGGCCCCATCACGTTGGGCTCGGCATCATGGACCCCAATTTCATCATGGGCAGTATGGGCACGATGACTGGTGAGAAGATTACACGGTTATTTGAAGTCGCAACTGTTAAAAAGTTACCGGTGATTCTCATCACAGCTTCCGGTGGTGCACGCATGCAAGAGGGCATTTTTTCGCTGATGCAGATGGCTAAAACATCGGCGGCGATTAAACGCCATGCCGAACAGGGCTTACTGTACATCAGTTTGTTAACTGATCCGACGACTGGTGGGGTGACCGCGAGTTTTGCCACTGAAGCCGACATTATTTTAGCCGAACCTAAGGCGATTATCGGTTTTGCTGGTCGGCGAGTGATTGAACAGACGATGCACGAACAGATTGCACCGGACTTGCAAGATGCCGAAACGGTGTTGAAAAACGGGTTTATCGATCAAATCGTATCGCGTGCTGACCAAAAACCGTTCATTACGCAGCTATTAGCGCTACATGAAAGAGGTGATTCCCATCAAACGACAACAACAAACAGCCGCTAAAATTGTGGCCAGTGCTCGGAGTAGTCAAAAGATAACGACCCAGACACTTTTAGCACAATTATTCGAGGATTTTGTCCCGTTAAATGGTGATCGGGTTGGTGGCGAAGATCCGGCGATTGTTGGCGGAATCGCGCTATTTAACGGTCAACCGGTGACAGTGATTGCGACCAATAAAGGCACGACGCTTGAAGAACGGATGGCGTGTCATTTTGGCTGCCCGGAACCCGCGGGCTACCGCAAAGCATTACGCTTGATGAAGGCGGCCGAGAAGTTTAATCGGCCGGTTATCACGCTCGTTAATACTGCGGGCGCGTATCCAGCGGCCCATGCTGAAATCACGGGACAAGGGATGGCAATTGCGAATAATCTCTATGAAATGAGTACGCTCAAAACGCCAATTATCAGTGTGATTTTTGGTGAAGGCGGTTCCGGTGGCGCATTGGCGCTAGCTTGTGGCGATCAAGTCTGGATGACGACGGATAGTATGTATTCGATTCTGTCGCCAGAAGGATTCGCGGCGATTTTGTGGAAAGACAGTCAACGTGCGGATGAAGCTGCGGCCATCATGCAATTGACACCGGATGCGCTGCAAGCAGCCGGAGTGATTGATGGGATTGTTGATGAGCCCGAAGATGAAAGTATCTTTTGCCAAAATATCGCGAGTATGCTAACTGAACAATTAACCCAACTACAACAACTGCCAGTAACGCATTTACTGGCGCAGCGCCAAGCCAGATTCAGACAATTTTAAATAGAAGGAAGTGTGTTCACCGTGTTAAATGGAAAGAAAATCCTAGTGATGGGTGTCGCTAATCAAAAAAGTATCGCGTGGGGCTGTGCGCAAGCCATTACAGCTGCCGGCGGTGAAGTGATTTACACGTATCAGAATGACCGCATCAAAACCAGTTTACAAAAATTTCTACCCGCATCAGCGTTATTGGTCGAATGTGACGTGAGTGATGACGCGGCAATCGAACAAACTTTTGCGACGATTCAAGCACAAGTTGGCAAGCTTGACGGGATCGTACATGCGATTGCCTATGCCAATCGGGAAGAATTAGATGGCACGGTTTATACTGCTTCACGGGCAGGTTATTTGTTGGCGCAAGAAATCAGCGCCTACTCATTGATTGCAGTCGCGAAGTTCGGTCGCGCGCTCCTCAATCCAAATGGCAGTATCGTGACGATGACATACTTTGGTTCAGAACGCGCTGTTCCGAATTACAATGTCATGGGGATTGCTAAGGCGTCACTTGAAGCGAGTGTCCGCTATTTAGCACGCGATTTAGGCCCAGACCAAATTCGGGTCAATGCGATTTCAGCTGGCGCAATTAAAACCCTTGCGGTGACCGGTGTAAAAGGCTATCGTGACTTATTGATGGAATCTGAAAACCGCACAGTCGACGGTCAATCAGTGACAATCGAAGAAGTCGGCAACGTCGCTAGTTTCTTGTTAAGTCCGCTGGCAAGCGGCATGACTGGGGATGTGATCTACGTCGATAAAGGTGTTCATTTACAATAATGACCGATTTAATTCAGATTAATCACCAGCAAATTGAAGAAGCACTAATCCCGTATCTGAAACAACACCTATCGCTGGAAGTCCATGCAACATTGGCATCCACTAATCTTTATTTAAAACAACAGACCTCATTGGTACCGTGGCAAGCAGTAATTGCAACACAACAAACCGGCGGGCGCGGCCAACACGGCCATGTTTTTGACTCACCATTTGGGGGCTTGTACTTGAGTGTCGCGGTTCCGTTTGAAAAAAGTAAGCCAGTCAACGCTTTTCGCTACACAGCCGCCGCTGGAGTTGCAGTCGCTGAAACAATCCAAGCAACGCTCCAGCAAAAGGTTCGTTTAAAATGGGTCAATGATGTTTATGATTATCAGCGAAAGATTGCTGGTATTTTGACGGAAGGGGTCCTTGACACTGAAGGAACTTTGGCGGGCATTGTGGTTGGCGTCGGGCTAAATTTTGCCTCAACCATTGCAACCCAGCGAATTGGTAATTTAAGCCAAGCCGTAAACGCCCACCAAGTGAACATCAATCAATTTTGTGCTACGTACCTCAACCGGCTAGCAGCCGGATTGGCCCAAGCGGACGAGGCGATTGGTGCTCATTATTGCAACTGGTCGGCGATTATTGGCCGACGTTTGCAAAATGGGCTTGTCATTACACAGCTTTTAGCGGATGGCACGTTAATTCTGAGCAATGGCTCGCAAGTGGCAGTCGGCCAAAAGATTGATTTTAAGGAGGAGCTGATTTAAATGACACTATCGGTTGCCAGAAAAGTTAGCTTAGTCGGGATGTGCTTGGCGTTATTAATGGTTAGCGCTCAAGTCAGTCTACCGATTTCGCTGGTTCCAGTAACACTCCAAACGCTCGCAGTTGGTGTAATTGGCACCACGTTAGCATGGCGCTTAAGTCGACTGGTCATCGGGAGCTATCTCATGTTAGGCATGCTTGGCTTACCGGTCTTTGCAAATTATGCCAGTGGGGCTGCAGTGCTGGTCGGACCAACAGGCGGCTATCTGATTGGTTTTATCGCTTATGTGGCAATTGTTCACTATAGTCAGCAACTATTTGGACAATCGAACCGCGTACTTCTCGGCGGCAATGTGCTAGCAAGCATTATTCAACTCGGATTTGGCACACTCTGGCTAATCTGGTCATTAAAATTATCCGTAGTGACCGGCTTAATGACCGGTTTTGTGCCGTATTTTCCGATTGAAATGATCAAGAGTTGTTTAGTGGTGATGATTGCCAGTCGCGTTCAATCAATTAGTTAAAAAAACACTATCCAATCGGATAGTGTTTTTTAGTTTAACGCTTTAATTTTAGCGATTAACGCGTTATTTTTAAGGTATTTGGCAAAAACTAACGCGGTTTCGCGATCTTCTGCATAGTCTCGACCGCTTTGTTGGCGTGCCCGAGCACGGAGGTAATACAAATGATCGACTTGTTTGATGATTTGATTTTTTTGACTCAGTTTGAGGGCTTTCGTCAAAAACTCGATAGCTGCATCAATGCGGTGTTGGTTAATCATATAGGCTGCTGTGTGACGCGAAGCAAATAGGACGCGTTGAACATCAATGACATTGATGTGATCAAGTTGGTTGATGAAATTGATATTGTTATTGAAATAAAAATCAGCTAATTCCTCGCCAGCTTCTTGGTAAATTAAACCCATGCCGGTATTTAGAAGTAACTTCAACGTTGAAGTGTCGTCACCGATAGCCGCTGTGAACGAGTTATAAGCGGAAAAAATCTGTAATTCAGATTGATGGTCAAGGTAACTTAAATAGCCATTGAAAAAGAAGAAGATGGCGGGATAAGGATGTTCGGTTGCCTTGAAGTCGATATCGGTAATTAATGCGGCAGCAGGGCCAGAATCGCCTGCTAATAAAGCAACTTCCGCAGAAATCACGCCTTCGTCACTGGCAGTGTCGAGCGCGTTAAATTCGGTGAAAAGTTCATTTAATGTCAATCCAAGCCGTGTACAAATCTTAATTAGAATTGGAATTGTGGGGGGCAGATTTTTCTTTTCAATTTTGCTGATTGTATTTTGCGTGCAAATCCCCGCTGCTAATTCAGACTGTGTCAGTTGCTTGTTGAGTCGCTGTTGATGGATCAATTGGCCTAAAAACATTTTTAGCCTCCAAATAGTAATTATTTATCTATATTTATGATTAATTATATACGTTTAATGCAGATAAGTATACGTTTATGACATTTAATCCTTTTAAAAAAATTACGTGATAAAATCGAAATGAGTCATCAATCATGGGTATTCATAATATGAAAGGAGGGGTATGATAATGATGAGTAACATTCAAAATTTAATTTTCTGGTTTTGAAATTAAGGTTCGAGTAGGGAGTTTTATGCATGGCAATGAAAATGCCGCTGGCAATGCAGATTGTCATTAATCTAAGTACGTTTAGTTCGTTTCTACTATTAGTATTATTCTTGACGGGGAAGTTGAAACGAACGAACAGATTTCAACTACTATTATCAGTTGGAGTCGGCATTGCTTTTGTTCAGGGAATGGATTTATTAATTGGAAATTTTTTTGAAGAGCTATGGCTGGTTTTGGCAACTGTTGGATTATATGGTTGGTTAAATGGCTTTAAAAATCTGCGTAAATTAAAGACAAGTTATGCGTTAATTATCGCAACCATCTTTAGTTACATCATCGTGATGCTATCATCGGTTCTGACAACGGTGGGGTTAATTGGGTATACTCACTTAAAGGGCCTTGATAATCTGATGAGTAGCCAGTTTAATTGGCAAATGGTGTGTTTAATTATGTTGAGTCAATTATTGATTGCAGCCGGATTAGGATTAATTGTCCAACGGTTAGATCAGCTTATTAAAGCATCCATTGCTTCATACGGTATGTGCGTGGCCGGCACGATTTTAGCCGGTCTCGCGTTATTTGTGGTGGCAGTGATGGTGCTTTTTGATAGCTTTAAGCATGCGAATCTGCCGGTTGAATATTTGTACCTTGTGTTAGGACTTGTGCTATTACTATTAGTTTTGGTGATTGTGGGAATGCTTTTGTATACGAAAGCTGTGATTCGCCAAAATAGAATCAACGTAGAACAAGAAAGTCAGCAAAATCTAACGCTGTATGTTGAACAGTTAGAGCGTAACTACCGTGAAATACGCAAGTTTCGCCACGATATCGCCAATGCTTTATTGGCTTTAGAGACAATTATCAATGAACAAGGGAGCCCAGTTTTAATGCAGGATTTTCATGATTTACTAACGCATTATAACTTTGACACGATTCAAGATCAGGTAATTGGACGGTTTCAAGAGATTAATAATGCTTATATTAAAGGCATTATTTTTAGCAAGTATATTGAAGCACATAATAATCGGATTCCCTTTAATTTAGAGGTTCAACCGGATTTATTTAAGCAACAACAACAGTATTTTGATGAATTACGGATTCTGGGAATCTTTTTGGATAATGCAATTGACGCGGTAAATGATATTAAAGATGGTTCAATCAGTGTCAGTTTATTCGAGCAAAAGGGTAAGATGGTCTATTGTGTCAAAAATACGATTAATACACCAGTAGAATTTGGTCAGCTTTATCAGGCTGGTTATTCAACGAAGGGGATTAATCGCGGGCTTGGGCTCACAACTGCTAAAGAAATCACGGATATGCGCTCAGATTTTAGCTTAATGTTAAAACAAGATGGAGACTATTTCGTTGCAATGCTTGTTGTTGAACAGGAGGAGACCCATGGTTGATATTTTTTTATGTGATGATAAACAGGTTTTACTAGATAGTTATGAAGAGATTATAACGGCATATATTCAACAAAATATATTGGATGCTCAGGTGCGTTTGAAGACTAAGAATGGCTATGACCTATTAATTTTTTTACAAGAAAGTCAAACGCAAGGGGGCGTTTACTTTCTTGATATTGATTTAGAGAATGACGTGCTGGATGGGATGGAATTGGCGCTTAAAATTCGTGAATTGGATCCATATGCACAGATTGTGTTCGTTTCAACACATGACGAACTTTTAATGGAAACCATTCAACGCCGAATTAATGTTTTGAATTTTATTTTGAAGGATCGCGGGTTAGCACAGGTTCGTGCAGATATTCAAGCAACCATTAACGATGCCATTAAGTTACGACAACAACAGGTGCCATTAGCTGAAGAACCAGCTCATTTTGAATATGATGATGGATTATCGTTTGAAAAAGTGGCAATTCAAGAGATTAATTATTTCGAAACAGCGTATAAAGCACGGCACGTCTTCTTACACAGTGATCATCGGTTAAGTGAATTTGTAGGGAAAATCGTGACGATTCAAGCGCAATTGCCACAATTTTTCAGAGCCCATAAGAGTATCCTAGTGAATCCGGACAAAGTCGTACGGATTGATAAGGAGACGCATCAAGTGATATTTGCAAATGGCGATACATGTGATGTTTCGTACCGTCGAATTGAGGCATTACTTAAATTGATACAAGCAGACAAGTGTTAAAAATTAAGCAACGCCAAAAATTCGCTTTCAAACGTGGTACACTAAAATTGATAATGGATGACAGTTTTAGGAGGCTACAGATTGAAACTGTATACAAAGACCGGTGACAAGGGATTAACCAGAATTATCGGCGGTCAAAAAGTGCGCAAAAACGCAATTCGTGTGGAAGCATACGGGGGTGTTGATGAGTTAAATTCATACTTAGGTGTCGTCATCAGTGATTTACCTGATTATCCGGCATTGAGAATGGAATTGGTTGAGATTCAACAAATTCTGTTTGACTGTGGGACAGATTTAGCGACGCCGGATGATTCGCGGGGGTATCGGACAGACAACGCATACACGAAATGGTTAGAAGCTAAGATTGATCAGTATGCAGATGTTCCACCTGCTTTAAAAGAATTTATTTTACCTGGGGGAGTACCATCAGCAGCGAAACTACAATATTGTCGGACAATTGCGCGGCGTGTTGAACGCCAAGTCGTCGCCTTGCAGGAAGTAGAACCGATTAACGAAGCTGTATTAACTTTCTTGAATCGGCTCTCTGATTATTTATACGCGATTGCGCGGTACGTCAATCATGAAGAGGGCGAACTAGAGACAGTTTATCGAAGAAATAAAACAATTTTTCATTAAAAAAACCGCCGATGTGCGTTTTTTTTAATGTCGAAATTAAGGGATGTTTTGAATTGCTAACGCAGCAAGCTTCCACTATAATAGCTTGAAAAGAGGAAGTGATTGTGATGTTTAAATCAAAAGAAGCTAAAGTCGAGGCTTACGAAATGCTCTTAAAACAACAAGCTGCTTTGCTGGCAGGTGAAACGAATTTAATTGCTAATCTAGCAAATTCTTCGGCGTTATTAAATCAAATATTACCGGAGACTGTTTTTGCGGGTTATTATCTGTATCAAGATGCTGAGCTGATTTTAGGCCCATTTCAAGGAAACGTCTCGTGTATGCACATTGCACTAGGTAAAGGGGTGTGTGGTGAAGCCGCCGCAAAGCAAACAACGTTAATTGTAGAAGACACGGCGCAACATCAGAATTATATCGCTTGTGATTCGGCTGCACGTTCTGAGATTGTTGTGCCAATGATCAAGGCTAATCAACTAATCGGTGTTTTGGATCTTGATAACCGCGTCGTTGGCGCTTACGATGAGGTCGACCGAGATTATCTAGAACAGTATGTCACGTTACTGATGCAAAACTAAAAAAAGCAAATGCGTTTCTAATTGATGTTAGAAGCACACTTGCTTTTTTTAATTGATTAGAGTGTCTTGATTTTTTGTTTGAGGTGGACGCAAACCTGTGTCACCACAATGATTGCCAAGAGCCGGTCCAGATAATCCGTACCGGCTTGAACCAGTGTAATGCTGACAAACTGATTTAGTCCCAAGCCGCTTAGTAGTTGTACAATTAAACTTGACCCTGAAGAGGTGATACCGTGGAACAAGAAGTAAGTGATTAATGAACTGACAATTGTGCCGGGAATGGCGACACCTAAAGCAACAAGGGGTAACTCGCGTTTCGTCCGTTGGTGGTGGTATAAGAACCATCCAGCGAGTAAGCCGGTTAATAGACCGTCTGGCAAGTAATAAAGCGCAAATAAGTCGGTCGTGACACCGCTGATGATGCTACTGCAAGTGGCAGTTAATGCGCCTGCCAGAGGACCTAATAGGGTGCTGGCTAAAATGGTGCCGACGCTATCGAGATAGATTGGTAACCGTAAAAATAGGGCAATGTTAGCGCCTACGTAATTGAGTGCAATGGCAAGTGCCAGAATGGTTAAGTGTTGTGTTTTAAATTTTCGCATAATAGGTTCCTTATCTAAGTTTTGGTAAGTCCGTTTTAATGAGGGTTGCTTGTGCATTTAAAACGACGGTCAAAAACTGTTCAAAGAAACGATTGGTGTCCACCTTAGTTAAGATGAGGCTATTGGCAGGATGGTGCCAGAAATCGAACCGGTCAACCAGTGTTTGGCCAATGCTGATGCCGGTTGTTTCGACGGTGGTATAACTTTCAAAGCCGTGACAAAGGGTTGGATCGATAAAATAGGCGACTGCTAATGGATCATTGATCACACAGCCGATAATGTGTTCATATTGCCAATGAAAATCAAAATAAAACTGGGTGATGGCTTTTAGATAGTCGCCGACTTCAGGATTGACACGCTGACAATAAGCCAGCAATGTTGGCGTGAAGACAATTTCACGGGTCACGTCTAAGCCAACCATTTCAATCTTTTGATCGAGTTGGTCGAATACCAACAGTGCGGCATCCGGATCGCTCCAGTAGTTGAATTCAGCAACGGGTGAGCAGTTACCGTGACTCTTATAGGTCCCACCCATTGAAACAAAGCGGGCACAGTGCCGACCTAAATCTGGATTCCGCTGGAGCGCAGTCGCAATATTGGTCAATGGTCCGAGTGCGATAATACTGATATCGCTCGGTTGACTAAAAGTGGCTGCTAAAAAATCAGCGGCGGATTGTTGTGCCGGTTGAATAGTGGATAGGCGCGGGATATGGCTGTCACCTAAACCATCCATGCCATGCGTATCCTGCGCACTGACAAATGGTTTATGGAGCGGTTTATCCGCACCAACATAAACGGGAATGTCGAGCCGCCCGAGGCGTTCAAGACACTTAAAGGCATTGTCCACGCCGATTTGGACGGGAACGTTGCCGCAAACAATGGTGATTGCAACGACTTCCACCACTGGCGATTGAATGGCCAAATTCAAAGCGAGCGTGTCATCGATGCCTGGATCGCAATCGATAATGATTTTGCGAGTTTGCATTTATTTCTAACCTCCTTGAGATCCTTAGTTTTTTATTCTGGGAAGTTTCCGAACCAGTCCAAGTAGTTTTACTTGATTTTAAATGCACCCCTTTATAATACCGAGTTGGTGGGCGGGTGTAAATAGCAGTTATTTTTAAAAAACAGGCTTGACAGTGATTAGCGAACTTGATATTATAATAAACGTTGTAAGATTTGATATGGAGAATTACCCAAGTCTGGCTGAAGGGAACGGTCTTGAAAACCGTCAGGTGGGTTCTGCCCACGCGAGAGTTCGAATCTCTCATTCTCCTTAAAGTAAAAAGCGGTTCGCGGATGCGAGTCGCTTTTTTTGTTGGGTAAAATAAAAAACCAGAGTGCATGCGCACTCTGGTCGATTCGGTTTAAAATTAGTTTGTGTAGGTTTGGAAACGACTTGCATCGGTATTGTAGTCTTTAGCATCGGCTGGATTTTCGATTGAACCAAATGGCATTTGCGCACGAAGTTTCCAGTTTGATGGAATGTTCCATTTTGCAGTAACGGCTTCATCAATTACTGGGTTATAATGTTGCAAGCTAGCGCCCACATTTTTTTCTGCGAGGGCTAACCAAGTGGCATATTGTGCCATGCCTGAAGCTTGTTCTGACCATGTTGGGAAGTTTTCGGCATATAATGGCACGTTTTCTTGAAGATTCTTAACAACGTCTTGATCTTCAAAGAACAAGATTGTCCCGACACCAGCGGCGAATGAAGCCAATTTAGCTTGTGTACTTGGGAAGTTTTCCGCAGGTGTTAATGGTTTTAAGGCAGTTGCTGTAATATCGTTCCAAAGTGTTTCATTTGCTTTTCCAAAGAGAATAATGGCGCGTGAACCTTGGGCGTTAAAAGCAGTTGGTGTTTCTTTAATGGTGTTGAAGATTAATTCTGATAATTCAGCTTCGCTCATTGAAACGTTTTTGCCAAGTGCATAAATTGTCCGGCGTGTTTGTTGTAAATCGAATAATTCTGTCATGTTCATTACTCCCTTGTGAAATCGTTTTTATCAGTGCATGCGAATAATATAGCATACTTATTAAATGTAAGCAATGAAAAAAGCGAAATCCCTCGTTTGTATTTCGCAATTAACAGCATTTAGTTCGATTGTATTTTACAATTATAGACTAGCCTGCAGTTTAACGGGCAATTCAGATTTTGAAACGACAGTCCAAGAATTGACGAAGCGCCCCTTGGCATCTAATTTTAAGTAGTGATTAGGTTTTAGTGCGCGCGGCGCTTGGAAAACGACTTCGTAATGACTGCCATCAGCACGGTAAGCAGGTTGCCGGTAAAGGTAATCGTTGTGTCCCGTATTGGTGTGCTGTTTTAACATAGACGGCTTCTCTGGGAATTAAGAGGTTGAACCGGTCCCACTGTTGGGCAAGGTCATTGCCGTCCGTCATATTCTGAGTTGTGGCTGATCCGATAATTGGACCGCCGATAACAATTAGTCCAAGTGAGAACAGTAATAGAATGATTTTTTTCATGATTGACACTCCTTGTGAATTGATGTCTTAATCGTATCAAGCTAGAAGTTACATTGATTCAGTCTAAAGGTGGAATTTATTCTAAGCGAGGTGACGATTTTGTCATATCGTGGGCCTGTTTAAGGATTGATAGTTTATGTCTGTGGCCGAATGCATTATAATAGTTAGTTATGAGATGTTTTCAGTAGAGAGTGGGTGATGATTGATGAAGGAAGTTCAAAATGTGATGCAACAGTTAGACGCGATTCGTAGTGCATTGATTAAAGGGGACATCTATCAATCAATTCCGGAAAAAGTATTGGTCGTCATGGATGGCGTCCAATATAAGACGCGGCGGACACATGTCGTAGTACCTGAGGACAACGAGTCAGTCTTGCAACGAATCACAGCAATTGATGAGCGAATTAAAACCAAAGGCAAAGAAGCGACCATCAGCGATGAAGAGCTCGATGATTTATTAAGGCATCTTGCAAGCCCAGATTCGCAAGTGCGCGATAAAGGTGTTTTTTACTTATTCAATCGATTATTACGGCAGACGGTTTTAACCCCAGCCCAATTGATTTGGGTCAAGGACCGCTTATTGCAAGATGATTATTTATTCGCGCATATTTTAGAACCTGAAAATGACGCTGTTTTTTTACGTTCGTTTAGCGCGATGTTTTTGGCCGGGATTTTATATGCTAACCGCACTTTTTATCATGTATTAAGTACGGCCGAATTATTGGCAATTGAACGGCGAGTAATGGCTTATACAGTCATCGAATTAGATTCACGAGGATACGTTGATGGTAAAGGCTGGGCGCATGCGATGACGCATATCATCAATGTCTGGTCAGAACTTAACGAAACACCTGAAATCCAACGTGCGGATAAGATTTTGATGATGGCAATTGTGCTACAGGCGTATCGCTTCTCTGATAACGCACTCGCATATGGTGAAGATAGTCATCTGACGAACGTTCTAATCAGTTTAATGAACAAGCATCAACTCTATGTCGATTATTGTTTAATCGTCTTACAGGAGTGGCAGCGTTCATTGTTGACTATGGCACCACAGGATACCGTTGGTTTTTGGAATCGGTGGTATAACCGCAATCGCTTTTTACAGTCATTGTTGCTACAACCTGAATTACCTGATAAAATTGCGGATTACTTACGGAAGATTTCAGATTTATTTTAATTAACCAGATAGGATTGAGAGAAGATGACAGTAAAAGGGATTATTTTTGACGTCGATGGCGTTTTAGTGGATAGTGAACCGTATTATTTTGAACAACGCTTAGCATTTTTGAATGCAATTGGCGCACGACTAACGGCAGAGGAAAGTCGTAAACAAATTGGTTCCAATATGAATGCCGTTTTAAAACAGTTGTTTCCAAACCATACTGTTTTGGAACGAGCGGCAATTAAAAACGGCTATACGTCGTATAAAGCGGCTCATCCAATCGTTTTTAAAAATATCATGAACCCAGACGCACAACCGTTATTAGCAACCGTTGCACCGACATATCAAATCGGTTTGGCGTCCGCTGGTGAGCGCGGAATTATTCAACAAATGTTGTTGGAAACCGCGTTAGAACCTTATTTTGAAACGGTTGTTAGTGGTGCAGAGATTGCGCACAATAAACCAGCACCAGATGTGTATCTAGAAGCGCTTAAAAGAATGCATTTAGAACCAACCGAGGCGGTTGCGATTGAAGACTCTGCACTGGGGATTCAAGCGGGGAAGGCGGCTGGTTTAACCGTCATCGCATTAAAACCATTTGATCCACTTTTCGCGATTGATCAATCGGTAGCGGATTATCAAATTGAATCATTAAAAGAAGTTCCGGCAATATTAGCAACGTTATAAAAAACGGCTTCCGCTGCAGGAAGCCGTTTTTTTGTCGTACTATCGAACAGCACCTTAACAATTAATTAAAGATAAATGTTTGGTAATGTTTAGTATGTAGTGTAAAATACTTATTGGATAAGGCAAATTCTATAATTAATCCGAACAGAAATTAAAAAGCCCAAAGCAATCACTTACAATGGTAGTAGCTAATTCCAACCAATATAGGGAGTGATTACTTTGGGTACATCTACTTTATCACGTTTTCAACGTGGCGCACTAGC